>DASXTD010000355.1:0-2941 GCA_036505655.1 Chloroflexota bacterium | reverse complement strand
CCGAAGTGGCTGAGGCCCGGGCGACCGCTGGCCCCTTCCACGCCCGGTCGCTGGCGCAGAATGCTGACGTTCATGAAGCCGTCGGTGATGGATATGTCCCGGTCGTTTGAATGGCCGAGCTCCCACATGGCGAAGTACCTGGCATAGAAGTCGGCCAATGCCTGCGGCTGTTCGCTCACGATTGCCATGTAGCCGAAATGCGCTTTCACGAGACGTTCCTCCCGCCAGGTTGGGGTCGGCCCCATCTGCCTAGCGGCCATTATGGCCATCCGTTCCGGGGGTGAAATCTGGACTGCAATGCCGGCCTGCCGGCCTAGAATGTGCCACCAATCGCGGAGCACTGAGCTACCTGCCAGTTCCCTGGAACATGCACGAGTGGCAATTGCCCTGACCGAGAGTACGCTGAGGCAACTGCGCGTGAATTGAAAACGGACTACAGTTCACTTATCGTACGGAAATCCGCCCTTTCTGCAGCTCGGCTCCGGGAGAAGTGAATGCTCACCAAGGAACAGAACCAGCTTCTGACTCGGGTTGGTCCCGGGACGCCGATGGGCGACCTGATGCGGCGCTATTGGGTGCCCGCCATCATGTCCTGGGAAATCGACGAGCCGGATTCTCCACCGGTCACCATCAAGGTTTTGGGCGAAGAGTTGGTCGCCTTCCGAGACACCAATGGCAAGGTGGGCATTGTCGGTGCTCGCTGCGCTCATCGGCGGGCCCATCTGTTTTGGGGCCGCAACGAAGAGTGCGGCCTCCGCTGCGTCTATCACGGCTGGAAGTTCGATGTGAACGGGCAGTGCGTGGACATGCCGTCCGAGCCCGTCGAGACCAACTTCAAAGACAAAGTGCGAATACCTGCCTACCCGACCTTTGAGATCGCAGGCCTGGTCTTCTGCTACATGGGTCCCAAGGACAAGCAGCCCGCTCCCCCACTTTTCCAGTGGACGCAGGCACCCCCGGAACGCCGCGCCATGTCCAAAGTGTGGCAGGGGTGCAACTGGCTGCAGGCCCTGGAAGGGGGCATCGACAACGTGCACTCAACCTTCCTGCATGGCGGGCGGCCGCCGGGCTACAAGTACGATTCGAGCACTCCCCGCGGAAGGGGGCGCAATATCTCCAAGGCATTGCATATCGAGGTCGTCCCCACCGATTACGGCTATTGCTACGGCTCGCTGCTCGACCTGGGTGAGGAAGGTACGAACTGGGTGCGGGGCTACCACTGGATCATGCCGTGGAACCAGATCCGAGCCGAGGGGGGCGGGGACTCCGGGCATTTCTGGGTCCCCATGGATGACGAGAACACCATGGTCTACAACTGGGCCATTGCATACGATGATCAGCCCAGCACCGATCCTCGCCGGGGCGCACGGGATAAGCCTGTCGAGCTCGGCCCTGATACGCCACCGTGGTTCAAGTACGCACGACGACCGATCGGAACTGGCAACGATTTCGCGTTGGACGTCGACGTGGAGCATGACTTCCGATCGATACGCAACCGGGACAACCTGTTCATGATCGACCGCGAGCTGCAGCGCACCCAAACCTTCACTGGCATCACCGGTCTCAATACCCAAGATCGGGCCGTCCAGGAGAGCATGGGGCCGGTCGCGGATCGCACCCTGGAGCGACTGGGGACCACGGATCGCGCCATCGTTCATGCCCGGGGCGCGTTATTGAAGGCCATCAAGACGGTCCAGGATGGAGGCGATCCGCCCGGTCTGGCGCCCACCTACTACCCGCTGCGGTCCCATGAGATGGCCGTCCCGAAAGGCGACAACTGGTACGAGGCCATCGCGAACGCCCTCAAAGTCGAGGATACTCCAGCGGGCGAAGTCTTGGCCGAGGCATTCCGTGCCCGAGCGGATTGACCGCGACCTGGTGGGGGCGTTCGAGGGCCCCAACGGAACGGCCGAGCTCTACGAGGTAGTCATCACCTCTGCCGAGCAGCCCGGGGCCGAGCAGGTCCATTACGAAATCGTCTATGGCGAGTCGACCGAAACCCTCCCCACCCTCGGTGAGGCTTCCATCCGGGCCAGCGAGCTGAGCGGCGACCCCCGCTTCGGAAGCGGCTAGGGACCTTCCGCTACTACGTAATTGACGATGCCATCTGGCGCACGCACGTCTGGCCGGTGGGGATGCCGATGTTCATCCTGAACGCGGCCAGCATCTTTGGCCATGCATCCTCGCTCGCGGCGTTCTTGCGGCCCATGTAGCCGTGCCCGAACCCGGTGTAGCGATGCAGCTCGTAAGGAATTCCTGAAGCCGAGAGAACCCGGTCCAGCTCCAGGATCTCATCAAGGGGCGGGTGAAAGTCCTTGTCGCCATGGAACACCTGGAGCGAGGCTCTCACTTCCTTGAATCGGGAGCTCGGCGCCGGGCCACCCTCGCCGCGCATGATGCCGCCGCCGTAATGGCTGGCGGCCGCGCCACAGTTGTCCGGGTCACCGGTCGCCATCAGGAAAGCGACCCGCCCGCACATGCAGAAGCCAATGATTCCGTACTTCCCGGGCTGGACGTACGATTGCCGTTGGAAATACGCGTTGGCGGATGTGATAGCCCGGATCACGGACGGATCGCTCAACTGATTCCGTCGGCTGTCCAGCTCATTCGCTGAAAAGCACTTTTGGCCCCAATAGAAGAGGTCTGGAGCCACGCCGACGAACCCCTCCTCCGCAAACCGATCGCACGCCGCAAAGTCGCTCGGTGTGACTCCGCCATGACCATGGATGACGAACGCCACCGGGTGTTTCTCGGTCGCACCCTCAGGCGTAGCGACGTACATGGGCATAGAACCGTCTTCTAGCTGAAGGGTTACGAAGTGGTGGTAGGTGGTCATCAGAACCTCCTCTTTTGTCCCGAGCTGATCAGTGCGCGGTCCTGCCGCCTTGGCGAGGGCCGCCGCCGTGGGGTCCGGCGTCGATGTGCGGATAGAAGAAGCCGG
>DASXTD010000354.1:0-3741 GCA_036505655.1 Chloroflexota bacterium | reverse complement strand
TCCCTGGCAGCCCGCTTCTCGCGGTCCAAAGCGGCCTCCGACAGGGCTGTGGAGCCGCCAACCGAGCAAGGCACCCCACTGGTAGAGGCCCCGGTGGCGACGCGGGAGCTGGTGTGAACGGCAGCGAGGATGCCACCGTATTGTCCCTCTCCTCGGTCCGGGTCAGCTTCGACGGTCTCGCCGTCCTCGACGGGCTGGATTTTTCCATGCAGCGGGGTGAGCTGCGTTTCCTGATTGGTCCCAATGGCGCCGGCAAGACCACGATGCTCGACGTGATCAGCGGGCGGACTCGACCGCTCTCTGGGAAGCTTATCTACGATGGCGCGATTGATCTGACTCACAAGAAAGAACACGAGCTTGCCAAGCTGGGCATCGCGCGCAAGTTTCAGACCCCGTCGGTCTTTGGGAGCCTGACCGTCTTCGAGAATCTTGAAGTCGCCGTGGGCTTCAAGGAGGCGTGGCCCCGTTTTTTCCGCCCACTCTCACCAGCAGAGCGGGACCGCATCAGCGAGGTGCTGGAGATTACGACGCTCAATCACCGCAAAGACGACCACGCGGCAGCGTTGTCGCATGGCGAGCTCCAGTGGCTCGAAATCGGGATGCTCCTCGTTCAAGATCCGAAGCTGCTGCTCCTCGATGAGCCGGTGGCGGGAATGACTGGCCCCGAGCGGGACAAGACTGGGGCCATCCTGCGGTCCGTTGTGGGTACGCATTCCATCCTCGTCGTCGAGCACGACATGGCGTTCGTGCGGGAGTTCGCCAATACTGTTTCCGTGATGCACTTGGGGAAGATCCTCAGTGAGGGCCCCATGGAGCAGGTCCAGAGTGATCCGAGAGTCGTCGAGGTCTATCTCGGCCATCGACACGACGGGACCCACTGACACGCTCACGATCGAAGGTCTCACCGCCGGCTATGGACAGAGCGTCGTGCTCCACGACGTCAGCATTGAAGTCTCGCTGGGCAGTGTTGTGTGTCTCATTGGCCGCAATGGAGTCGGGAAAACTACGCTCCTGAAGGCCATCATGGGGCTCATCAAGCCGCGGACGGGCAGCGTAATTTTAGACGGACAGGATCTGTCCAATGCCCCTCCCTACCAGCGGGCGCGAGCCGGTCTGGCGTACGTCCCGCAGGGGAAGGGCATCTTCCCCCATTTAACCGTCCGTGAAAACTTGCTGATGGGGCTGGAGACCGGCCGCGCCACCTCGGATGCGCTCGATGAAGGCTACGATCTCTTTCCCGTTCTCAAGACTATGGGCGACCGCGCGGCGGGACGGCTGAGCGGTGGCCAACAACAGCAGCTCGACATCGCACGGGCCATGCTCGGCCGCCCGCGGGTAATGTTGTTGGACGAGCCTACGGAAGGGATCCAGCCTTCGGTCATCTGGGAGATCGAGCGGGTCGTGGACGCGCTACGGGCGCGAGGCGACATCTCGGTACTCCTCGTCGAACAGTTCGTTGAGTTTGCCATCGGGGTGTCGGACGTCTTTTATCTGATGGAGAAGGGGACGATTGTCTCGCAGGGGTCTGCCGAGGAGCTTACGGAGGGGACGATTCGGGAGTTTCTCGCGGTATAAACGGGGCGCAGATGGGAGCGAAAACGCATGCATCTGACTCAGCGGGAGCAGGAGAAGCTACTCATCTTTGTAGCGGCTGAGGTCGCGCGTAAGCGGCAAGTGCGCGGGTTGCAGCTCAACCATCCGGAGGCGGTCGCGCTGATCGCGGCCGAGCTGATGGAAGGTGCCAGGGACGGGCGATCGGTCGCGGATCTGATGGCGTTCGGACGCACGATCTTAAGTCGAGCGGATGTCATGGAGGGGGTGCCGGAGATGATTCCCGAGATCCACGTGGAGGCCACGTTCCCAGACGGGACCAAGTTGGTCACCGTGCACCAGCCGATTCCATGATTCCCGGTGAGATCTTTCCTGGGCTGACCGCGATCACCATCAATCAGAACCGGGAGTCCATCGAGCTCGACGTCCTGAACACTGGAGATCGACCAATTCAGGTGGGTTCCCACTTTCACTTTTTCGAGGTGAATCGGGCGCTTCGCTTTGAGCGCGAGCGGGCTTACGGGATGCGGCTAGATATTGGGTCGGGTACCGCGGTGCGGTTCGAGCCGGGTGAGAGCCGGCAGGTCGCACTCATCCCGTTTGGAGGGAGCCGCACCGTGCTCGGGCTGAATTCGTTGGCGGATGGGCCACTGGAGGCGGTGCACACGCGCGCCCTAGAGCGGGGGGCTGCGTTTACGACCGGGATCAGGGTGACGAGGGACGGCGAACCAAATGCCTCTTGATATTTCTCGCGATGCCTACGCCCGGTTGTACGGGCCCACGACCGGTGATCGAGTTCGCCTCGCCGACACTGGCTTGATCGCCGAGGTGGAGCGAGACCTCACGGTCTATGGTGAAGAGGTCGTGTTCGGGGGCGGTAAGGTCATCCGAGATGGCATGGGTCAGTCAGCAGACGCAATCGACGTGCCCGACCTGGTTATCACCAACGCCCTCATCCTCGATAATTCCGGGATCTACAAGGCCGATGTGGGCATCAAGGACGGTTTCGTCCGGGCCATTGGCAAAGCGGGCAATCCAGCCCTGATGGATGGAGTCCATCCGGAATTGGTCATCGGGGTGGGCACCGAGATTCTGGCTGGAGAGGGACTGATCCTCACCGCCGGGGGTGTCGACAGCCACATCCATTTCATCTCACCCCAGCAGATCATCGAGGCCATCACGTCTGGCGTCACGACGATGATCGGCGGTGGCACCGGACCGGCGACCGGAACCAATGCGACCACCTGCACGCCGGGGCCGTGGAACCTGGCCCGTATGCTGCAGGCGGCGGACGCCTACCCCGTCAACCTGGGCTTTTTGGGCAAAGGGAACGCCAGTGCTCCCGAGGGCTTGCGCGAGCAGATTCGGGCGGGCGCGATCGGTCTGAAGCTGCACGAGGATTGGGGCAGCACGCCGGCGGCCATCGACATGTGCTTGTGCGTGGCCGACGAATTCGACGTGCAAGTCGCGATCCACACCGATACATTGAATGAGGCAGGGTTCGTGGACGACACCATTGCAGCCATCGACGGCCGCACGATCCATACGTATCACACCGAAGGCGCGGGCGGTGGGCACGCGCCGGACATCATCAAGGTGGCCGGTCTGGCCAACGTCCTGCCGTCTTCCACCAATCCGACTCGGCCCCTGACGGTGAATACGATTCAAGAACACCTGGATATGCTGATGGTGTGCCACCATTTGAGCCCCGACATTCCGGAGGACCTGGCCTTCGCGGAGTCGAGGATCCGGCCGGAAACTATCGCCGCCGAAGACATCCTGCACGACCTGGGTGCGATCAGCATGATGTCGTCGGACTCCCAGGCCATGGGCAGGGTGGGAGAAGTGGTGCTCCGCACCTGGCAAACGGCCCACAAGATGAAGGTGCAACGGGGAGCCCTTCCGGGCGACTCGTCCAGTAACGATAACGAGCGGATCAAGCGCTACGTGGCCAAGTACACGATTAATCCAGCAATTGCTCACGGCATTGGGCATCTAGTGGGCTCAATCGAAGTCGGGAAGTTCGCGGACCTGGTGCTGTGGCACCCCGCTTTCTTCGGCGTCAAGCCGGAGCTGGTGCTGAAGGGGGGGATGATCTCCTACGCGGCCATGGGCGATGCGAACGCCTCGATTCCCACTCCCGAGCCAGTGCTATATCGTCCGATGTTTGCCGCCGCCGCGCCCCATGCG
>DASXTD010000353.1:0-3952 GCA_036505655.1 Chloroflexota bacterium | reverse complement strand
CGAAGTGAACTGCTGGACCAGCCGCGTGTATTCAGGGTGGGTCCAGCTAATCTGTGACCCGCCGCGCCAACCATTCTCGGGCGTCGGAATGTTGCCAGGAATCGGGGCCGTCGCGGTGCGCTCCGTGGCCACCTGCGTCGTGAGGAACATGCCCGGGTAGCCTGCCTTGGTCTCCAGATCCAGTGCCAGTGCCTGCGGGATGAGGCGCTGGTCGATCTTGAAGCCTGCTCTTCCCAGTCCATCGGCCAACGCGGCGAGCTCGGAAGCGGAGGCTGCCGTGACTCTGGCTTCCACGGCGAACTGGCCCTCTTGTGGGGAGGCGTACGTGCCGTCGGGGCTCTTCTCGAAACCGGCTTCCCGCATGAGCTGCTCGGAATGCTGCAGGTCGTAGCCGTACTTGATTGCTCCCCGCTGCACCTCGGGGCCCCAGGCACCGTCAGGAGGCAGGAAATAGTCCGCTTCCGACGCCGTTCCCGCGTAGATCGCATCGCTGAGCGCCGCCCGGTCGATCCCGTGGGCCAGTGCCTCTCGGACGCGAACGTCGAGAAGCGCTCGGGGCGTCGTAAGTCCAGGCAGGAACTGAATGCTCAGTCCCCGCCAGTTGCGGGCCTGGTACAGAACGACGCCGCCCCGTTTCGCCTGCCACTCCTGCTGGAGGGTGGCTGCATCGCGAGCCCCCATCGTGCTGCCCCCAGCGAAGTCCAGCTCGCCGCTCAGCAGGTTCGCCAGCAGAGTGTTCGCGTCGAAGCTGAATGTGATCTTGAGGCGATCGATCTTGGGGCGGCCCCGAGCGTACCCATCGAACGCGGCCGCATCGATGAACGCACCGGGCTCCCACTGGAGGACTCGATAGGGGCCCGAACCGAGGAACTCCCGGGCCCAGTAAGGGTGGGTCAGGAAGCTCTCGACGGATTGATTCGCGAATGCTGTCGCCAGGAGGTGTCGAGGAAGCGCAGGGAAGCTCTGATCCCTCCCCGTCATGTGCCCGGCGTCGGGGTAGGGCCGTTTCCAGCGGATCACCAGCGTCCGGGGGTCTGGCGCCTCAACCCCTTCTATCGCTATGAAGGGCGTTTGGAGGGATAGACCAACCTCCGGGGTGGAATAGACCTGGTACCCAAAGACAAAGTCGTCCGCCGAGAGCTGAGTCCCATCGTGCCAGGTGAGATTGGGACGCAGGTGGTAGGTCGTCTGCATGCGTCCATCGGGCAAGACCTGCCAGCTGTCGGAGTTGAGCCGCGGGAGCGCCTCGACCAGATCCGGAACCGGAACCGCCCGATCGTCCGCAACCGCGATATCGCCGTTGAACAGGACCCGGTAGTCGACCACGGTGAACGTCTCCCGCGGAGAGCGCAATGATAGGGAGGCGGGTTCTAGCTGAATGGCCATCCTCAGAGTGCGCGGGGGCGTGCCTGTCGTCTGAACCGGCTCGGCCGGCGATGGTCCCCCGGATGGCGAAGCACAGGCCATGAGAAGGGCAGCCAGACCGAGGACCGTGACTGGCCCCAACTCCCTAAGGCTAGAGATCAAGGGTGCAGCCCGCGCTGCCTGAGCAGAGGCATCACCAGATCGTCGAATCGGCGCAGGCCATCGATGAAGTCCGGGAATACGAGGAGCATTCCATCGAAGTCACCGTTGACCGACATGTCTTCGATGAAGTTCGCCACCCGCTCGGGCCCCCCGATGAGGAACTGCATCTGGTAGCCGAGCGTTCGCGGGAAACCCTTCTCCAGGAGCTCCCGACCTCTCGCCCGGCGGTCCCCCTCGAAGCTCCGATCGTACACATTGGTGATCGCCTCCAAGTCGGCACCCTCCCGAATGTGTTGCACGATCTGCTGCGCGTCCGCGTCAGTTTCCCCCAGGACGAGCAGCAGAGCCGCCTGGGTTTTGATGGTCCGCCCATGTTCGGCCGCCATCTCCTTCAAGCGCCTACTGTTGGTCTCCTTCTTGTAGTCGGAGGAGATAAACGCCTCATCGCACTGCTCGGCGGCGAAGCGAAAGCCGCCTGGGGAGGACGTTGCGTAAACGATGGTTGGCCCCGGGTGCTGGATCGGCCTGGGGTTCGAAGCGTACCCGGAAAGCTTGAAATACTCGCCCGCAAAATCGACCGGGTCGCCCGTCCAGAGCCGCTTCACCACGCGCAGCCACTCGTCAATGTACTGGTGGCGGAACGAATCGAAGTCATCCGGGTAGAGGCCCATGCGGGTGTACTCGTGGTCCGAGCTAACGAGGTTGAGCCCGATCCTACCCCCGGAAATATCGTCCAGGGTCGCCATCATCTTTGCCACGATGGTTGGATGGACCAGGATGGGGGCGATCGATGCGACCAATCGCAGCTGGGTTACAGGCGCCAGCGCAGCCATTAGCGTGAAGGACTCGATCGAGTAATCCCAGAAGCGCGTCTCGCCGCCGTAGCCGGTCCATTTCGCCATAGAGAACAGGTAGTCAAACCCGATCTTCTCGGCGAGCTGGGCAACATCTTTGTTCAACTGGTAGGTCGGCAGATACTGGGGCGCCGTCTTCGAGAGAAGCCAGCCGTTGTTGCCAACGGGCATGAAGACGCCCAGACGAAAATGCTTCGGCTGATCGATCACGTTCTTCCCTTCCCCCTCGGCGGTGGTGAGTGTCAGCTCGCACTCGTGAGTGGTTCAACCTGGTTCCCGTCGCGATGCGTCCACTCACCGTCGGGGCCAGCTAGCTGCTCCACATAGCGGCCGTACGCTTCCCAGTCCGTCCCCCTGGCCACCTGCACGATGAAGGGGGCAATCGGAAGGTGGTTGCAGTCGGGGTCCCGAACGACGTTGGCCGGCTCTCGGCCCCGCTGCAAGTCCTGGATCGCCTTCAGGAGTACCTGGCGCGCCGCGACAACGGCTTGATCTCCCGCCCCCAGGTGCTCACCGGTCCGATCCTGGACTGCCCCTTGCCCCTCGGTGGCCCACTTGTCGTGTACTACAAAGTCCTGGCCCATCCCCGCGTAGCTCCGGTCGGCCATTTCCTCACGATCCTGGCCGTACCGATTACGAGCGTCGCGGACTGGCCGGTGGTCGACCGTTTCCGTACGGGGTCCGCGTTTGATGAGCCCGCGCCTGCTGTAGTCGAAGTAGAACTTCCAGTGGTGGGTGTCGTCGATCGGCACGTGCCAGAGCACGAAGTAGCCATCCTGGTCCCGCGCGTCCGATACGCGGTCGTTTGGGACCGCGGTGAAGCTGGGCAGGACGAACTCAGTCGCGTACATCACCTGGCCTTCGAAATCCGGGCTGCCGCAGACTCTGCCGCTTCGAACGCCGTAAGGGGTGGTGACGAACGGGCAGGCCAGGATCCCCGGCACCATCCCCCGATGGCGCAGGCGCTCTGAGTCCCTTACGCCGTTCTGGGTCTCGTCCTGGCCCCGCTGGTAGTGCAAGAAATGCAGGTGCGCGAGGTCGACGTTTCCCTCATGGGCCTGGAGATAGTTGCACTCGTGGTAGTACTTCCACGCCTTCGCGTTCTGGTTACACTTGCTCAGAAACTCGTAATTGGGAAACTCGGGCGGCTGGCCAGGCCCCAGATAAGCGAAGATGGCCCCCGCCCGCTCCAGGCACGGGTACGCGGTGTGTCGGATCTTTTCGTGGAAGCTGCTACCCGCTGGTTCCCCCGGCTGTTCCAGGCACCGCCCATAAATGTCATAGAGCCAACCGTGGTAGATACAGCGGAGGCCGCCGTCCTCAAGGCGGCCGTAGCTGAGATCGGCCCCGCGGTGTGAACAATGGACATTGAGCAATCCAATGTTCGACCCCTCGCCCTGCCCTCTCCCTTCCAGGGGCGAGGCACCAGGGGTTCGAAACAAGACGAGATCCTCGCCCAGGAGCCGGACAGGCAGCGGCGCACCGCCGACGGGTAGCTCCTCCGCTAACGCCACCGGCTGCCAATAGCGGCGCATCAGGTCGCCACAGGGGGTGCCCGGGCCGGTTCGCGT
>DASXTD010000352.1:0-4993 GCA_036505655.1 Chloroflexota bacterium | reverse complement strand
ATGCATAATCGTCTCAGATTCGCCGCAGGGCTGTTCGCCCTATCGACCGTGGCCGCGGGCTGCGCCAGACCAAGTAGGGAAGACGCAAAGGCTGGGGCGAACGCCGCCGGCGCCAAGCCGGCTGATACCCGGGCCGCCGAGGCCGAAATCCGCCGAGGGGACGAGGAGTTCTTCGCCGCCGCGAAGGCGCGGGACGCGAACGCCATTGCCGCGTTGTATTCCGATGATGCCATCTCCATGCCTCCCAATTCACCACCGCTCGTGGGACACGACGCGATCCTGAAATACAACCAGGACTTCGTGAAGGCCCCGGGGCTGACGATCAGCGGGGGACCGGAGACGATCAGATTTTCTGATGACGGCACTATGGCCTACGAGACCGGGAGGTATTCGGTGTCCTATGCGGACCCCAAGGGTCGTACCGTCAAGGACGAGGGGAAGTACCTGAACGTCCTGCGGCGAGAGGGCGGGAAGTGGAAGGTCGTGGCCGACGCATTCAGCAGTAACCTGGCCCCGCCGAAATAGGGCGAGCGGTTCGACCTCATCCGGCAATGGGGTTCTCGTATACTTCATCGTGCTCGTGACGGTGCTCGTTCTCTACCTGGGCCAGTTGGGATGAGCGATGCAGCGGGTGCGGTGACCACCAAATCCGCGGGTACAAAATCCGTACCGGTGAGCCAGAGGCTGCTTGTTCTTGTCCTCGCCCTCCTGTTCGTGTTAGGGTGCCGGCTCCTGCTGTATGCCTGGATGCCCGATCGGACCAGCGACTTCGATCTCCTCTACCACTCGGCGGCCCGCCTGGTTCGGGGCGAAAACCCCTACCCGGTCGGGACGCAGTGGTTCCCCTACCCACTGCCGGCCGTGCTTCTCGCCGTCCCCTTCACGACGATTCCCCTGGGACTCGCGCGCCCCATCTTTGACGTCCTGGTTGGTTCGGCGTTCGCCTATGCGCTTTGGAGATGCCGCGGCCCCTACGCTCTTCTGGCGGTGCTGTCCGGGGCCTACCTCTTCGCCATGGCGAATGGACAGACGACGCCGCTCATGGTGGCAGCGAGTCTTGTCCCGGCCCTCGGCTTTCTCCTTGCTGTAAAGCCCAATACCTCCGTTCCTCTCTGGATTGCCCGGCCTTCATGGATGGCTCTCCTGGGGGTGAGCGTCTTCCTCGTCCTCAGCCTCGTGGTGCTGCCGTCGTGGCCTTGGGATTGGTGGATGGCATTGCCGCTGGACAACACAGAGTTGGTGCCCCCAGTACTGCGTCCCTTTGGTTTCGTCTTGTTGCTTGCGGCGCTCCGATGGCGTTCACCGGAAGCACGGCTCATCCTCGCGATGACCCTTCTACCCCAAACCACTCTGCCGTACGAGCTGGTCTCGCTGGCACTCATCCCCGCCAATCGCCGTGAGATGGCGATTTATCTGGCCGGGAGCTGGATTGCGGTGGCGGCGGCAGCCCGGTTGGATCTCAGCCATGGAATGGCCGAGTGGACAGCCACGGGCTGGCCGGTGACCCTCGGCGCCGTCTATCTCCCAATGCTCTATCTGGTGCTCCGCCGGGAAAGGAGCGGGGGTGGACGCAGGATCGAGAAGGAACGAAGAAGGCCACATCGCCTTCCGGATCACGAGCTCAAGGTCGACGTCACTCCGAATGACGCCGGCGGGGTCATCGTGAAGGTGACCCACCTGCCCACGCAACTGTTTACCACGGAGTCGGGTCGGACCCGCGAGCTCGCCGAGCGAAAGGCCCAGGACAAGTTGGCCGCGATACTCACAGGGGTGCCCCGGAGTCCAGAGAAAGGCGTGATCGAACTGAAGTGAAAGGGCCCTCGCGTTCGGGCACGCGTAACACTTACCGGGCCTTGATCAAGACTTTCTGCACTTTCTTCCGCTCTCGTCCCTGATTGTCCACCACGGAAAGCTCGAGCGTGTAGGCGCCCGGTTTGACTGGGCCGAGCTCCACCTCCCGCTCCCGCCGGGTAGCCGGTCCATCGACCTTATCCTGGAAGCTGACCACCAGCAGCTTCGCCTTGGCTGCCTTCTTCCTGCCCACTTTCTGCTGCGAGAGCTGGATCCGTCCCTTGTAGGGTGTTCTGGAAGACAAGCCACAAACATCGTAGTGGACCTCGATCTCCGCTCCGGCCCCCGCCGGGGGCACCGCATCCATCAGCAAGAGAAATGGCGGCGTCTTCCCGTCGCCCGCCGCTGGACAGAGCGATCGGCCGGCCCCGGTGGCGCTCAGGGCGTAGGCGCCCACCAGCGTCAGGGCCACGGCACCACCCGCGAGGGCGAATGGGCGAGGGTTGCGCCTTCCTCGGAGCCACAGCTTCTCGCGCTCCCGCTTCGCGCCGCGAAGTGCTTCCTCAGTGTACGATTTGACCCGGCGCAGGACTCCCCGCAGGGTGTCCTGGACCCCGTCTCCCTGGTAGCGCCGTTTGAAGGGACGCGGAGTCCCTGGATCCGGAATACCGGAAAATGGCTGGCTCATATCTCTCAGACCTCCCTGAACGCTGGATCATTTGATTGACGGAAGGGAGAGAAGGTGGAGCAAGGATCGTGTAAGAGCTGAGGAAGTGGGTCGGGCGCTAGGGGCTGGGCGCAATCCTTTATTACTCAGCGACATAGTGGCTCGCCCCAGAACCCCCGGATGGGTGCACGCCGCTGCAGCGGTCGGGCGATGTGCAAGGAGATGGGTGGACGGGCGAGGGGATGACAGAAGAAAACCGCCGCGGCAGACGGGGGGTTGCTTCGGGTGCCGGCGTGGCGATCCGGGCGCATCACGCGACTAAAGTCGCTGCTCGGCACACCGTGGCTGCGCCACGGGACTGCTGGTCCGGACCCTTTGTTACCAACCCGCATTTGGCTATTCATTGAACGCCAATTGCAGCTCGTGCCCACCTCCGCACCAATGACGGTAATGTCAGGCACGCCTACGAACGAACCTCTGCGCAGGGCCCGCATCCGTTCCGAGCATCAGCGTGACTATCCTGCGAGCTACCATGGTCAATGGTTCCGGGTACTCGAACGCCATGCCCCCGACGTACCGGCCATGCCCGGCTACATCTGGCTCGACCTGGCAGGAAGCGCGCAGAGTGTGCCGGCCACGCACTTCGAGATCCTGGAGCGAACCAAGCAGCGGATCCTCGTGGTGGATGACGACCCCGGCGTACGTCAGACCCTTGAAATTGCCCTGAGCAAGGCAGGGTATGAAGTCGCCCAGGCTCGAGACGGAGAGGAGGCAACCCGCCTCTGGCATGAGACCGGCCCCGACCTTGTCATAGCCGACATCCATATGCCAAGGAAGAGCGGCCTCCTCCTCATTCAGGACCTTCAGGCTCAGCGCTCCTCCACCCCCGTCATCGCCATGACCGACGGCGGGCCGGCCAGAAACCTCAAGCTGCTCGGCCTAGCCGAACTGCTGGGCTCGGTGCGCACTGTGGCCAAGCCCTTCACATTGGAGCAAATGGTGAAGGCGGTCAATCAGGAGCTCAGCGCATCACGCGATTGACGTCGCGGCTCATCCGTCACGCGACTAGGTCGCTGCTCATCCGTCACGCGACTAGGTCGCTGCTCGGCACACCACGCGACTAAAGTCGCTGCTCGGCACGGCGTGGCTGCGCCACGCGGGTCAGGCGCTCACCCCAACAAGGTACGCACTACGGCGTTGTCGTATTCTGGCGTGTCGCCCTCCCAACCTGCGATCGCCTCTTCTGGATGGTGGAGCGGCTGACGACGGAGGTACGCTCGAACCACATTCGTTGATCGCTCGCTCACACTCGCCACCGAATAACCCTTGGACCAGTATAGCCGGCCGAGTTTGCCCAGGCCCTCCTGAGCCGCGACCGCTGAGCTGGCGCCTTTTAGCCGTTTGACCAGGGAAGAGATCGGCGTGATCGGGTGCACCCGGATCAGAAGATGAACGTGGGTCTGCACCATGCCGATTTCCAGAACGTAGGCCTTCTCCTTCCGGGCCATGGCCCTGAGAAACCGGCACAGGAACCGGGCCAGCTCCCGATCGATCAGCCGTTCTCTTCCGCGTGTCGTCCAGATTAGATGGATATAGAGACGATGGCGCATGGCGCCAAAGATGAATGGCACTGCAGAGCTATCGGGTATCGAAGTGCCTCAGGCGAGAGACATTTCACGCGTCTCCTTTGGGCCAGTGGCAGCTGGACCGCGCGTGGCGTAGCCACGCCGTGCCGAGCAGCGACTTCAGTCGCGCGCGCGGTGCCGTGCTGCTGGATTGCTTCGGGCGCCAAGCGCCCTCGCAATGACTCTGTTTGCGCCCCGCGGCCCTCTCACCAATCACATCCGCCGCACCCGCACCGGCCGGGAATAGGAAGGAACCTTCTTGGTCCCGTCTTGCGCTGACTTGGCGACGCAGTTGGCGAAATAGGTCCTGACGTCGCCGGCCGCGCCGTGGTTGTCCGCGGTGTACGAGAGCTGGTACTGCGCCGGGCTGGTGCCGGCCACCAGGGTCCCGTTGCCGATGTATTCCGGCCCGGTGCCATCGCTCTCCTTGTAGAACTCGACCTTGTCCACCACCGACGAGCCGTCGCCCTCGCGCGGGTTGACCGTGATCTCTGCCGCGAGATCGATGGTCGAGGCGTCCACCGGGCTGTCGTAAACATCGCTTTTGTTATCCACCGTCTGGCCGGCCGCGGAGGTCATTCTGCAGAACGGCGGCGGGAAGAAGAACGCCTCCTGGAGCGGCTCGACCAGCTTCTTGCGGGGTGCGACCTCGGGCCAGCCCTGGGTACTGGTGGACACGTTCCAGTTGTTGCTCCAGTTGGTGCCTGCCGTACAGCTGGGCGCCGTCCCGGTCCATCCCGCGTAGCAACCGTTCTTGGTGAGGTACGACGCGCCCTTCGCGTTGTTCTCGCCCTGGCGAACGACAATCGTGCTGGTCAGCGGATCGTTGATGAAGACGTTGCTGTAGTTGCCGCCATGACCAAAGGTCTCGAGCGACAGCCGTTTATGGCCGGATGACTGGGTCCACAGG
>DASXTD010000351.1:0-3001 GCA_036505655.1 Chloroflexota bacterium | reverse complement strand
GAGGTTTCGTGAAGAGGCCTTCACGACCGATTCCCGGCGCCTTGACTTGAGCTGTGGCATGGTCCGATGCGTCGGCTGGAGTTCCCCATGGGGCCGGAAGCTTGACGGAGCATGCAATGAGCCCAGTGCGATCGGTTCTCTCGAGACATCATCGGGTCATTACCGTCGCTATCCTCGTAACGATCGCCTTGCTGCTCGTCATTGCGCAGCCGGTGCATACGTGGTTGCTGTCGCTGTTTGACGCCGCCGAGGCGCTCATTCGCCAACGGGACACGGGGGGAATGGTGGCCTTCGTTCTGCTGGCGGCGGTGTCGGCCATGGTGGCGTTTGTGTCCAGCGCAGTGCTGGTACCGGTGGCCATTTACATATGGGGCCCCGCAGTCTGCTTTGCACTGCTGTGGCTTGGTTGGTTCATGGGAGGGCTCGCCGGATATGGCATCGGGCGTTTTCTCGGCCGGCCCGCAGTGGAGATCCTGGTCCGTCCAGGAACGCTGGCGCGGTATGAAGGCTGGACCCGCTCGGGGAAATCGCTGGTCCCCATACTCATGCTTCAGCTGGCGATACCCTCCGACTTGGCGAGCTATCTCTTCGGCCTGGTCCGCTGCCGCTTCATCGTCTTCGCCGCTGCTCTCGCCCTGGCGGAGGTGCCCTATGCGCTGGGGGCCGTGTACCTCGGTACCAGTTTCTTGGAGCGACGCATCATTCCGCTGGTGGCGTTCGGGGTAGCCGGCGTACTCCTCAGCGCATGGGCGGTCTACCGAGTGCATGACCTGCATGGCCCACCGGGCCAGTCTGCCTCCCTGGAACCGGCGCCCCCGGGCACCAAACCGGGGCCTTCTGACGGACCCGCACCTCGTGTTTTGAGCTCACCGCCAGGTAATCATACCGGTGACCATACATCGTTCTGAAGCAAGTGCCCCGGTAGATCTCCGATCGAACGTGGCCGACCCTATCCATTGGCATGCGCTGCCTGCCGCAGCGGTACTCGATCGGCTGGCCTCCGATCCGCTCGGCTTGAGCGAGCAGGAAGCGGCGGTGAGGCTCGCACGTTATGGACCGAATGCCTTTCGCGTCGGCCGGCACGTTTCCGCTTGGGTCGTTCTGCTGAGGCAGTTTCGGAGTGTGATGATTGTTCTCCTGCTGTTCGCGGGCATAATCGCGTATTTCGTGGGCGACCTGCTCGACGCCGCGGCCATTCTGGCGGTGCTCGCCATCAATGTCGTCATCGGTTTCGTGACGGAGCTCAGGGCCCATCGGGCCGTCGAGTCGCTGCTTGCCCTCGAGGTCACCCGCGCCCAAGTGGTTCGTGAGGGTAAGGTCCGCGAAGTGGACGCCAGGGGCGTGGTCCCAGGCGACGTCATAGAGGTGGAAGCGGGTAGGGCCATCCCGGCCGATGCCCGCCTTCTGGAATCGATCGAGCTGCGCACCGTTGAAGCCTCTCTCACTGGTGAGCCAGTCCCGATCGACAAGCGCCCTGATGCACGGCTACCTCTCGGTGCGCCGCTGGCCGAACGAGTCACGATGCTGTACAAGGCAACCACGGTGGTTGCGGGGCGGGGTCGTGCGGTGGTGGTCGCCACCGGCATGGCTACGGAGGTGGGCCGCATCGGTGAGCTCGTCGGCGCCATTGCGGAGCAACGGACCTCGCTTGAGCTCCGTCTCGATGCCCTGAGCCGTCGGTTGGTGGGCGTGGCCCTCGGCGTTGCCGGCCTGGTAACGTGGATCGGGATCCGCCAGGGCCTCCCGCTCGGTGAATTGCTTCAGACCGCTCTGGCACTCGCCGTGGCCGCGGTGCCGGAGGGACTCCCCATCGTCGGCACCATTGCCATGGCGGTGGGGGTGGCGCGCATGGCCCGCCGCAAAGCGCTGATAAGGCATCTGCCCGTCGTCGAGACCTTGGGCTCCACCACGCTGATCTGCACCGATAAGACCGGGACCCTCACCGCAGGTGAGATGACGGTGAACGTGGTCCGGCTCGATCAAGACGAGGTGGCGGTCACGGGGACCGGGTATGCCCCCCATGGTGAGTTCCTGGTGCACGGTAGCCGGATCGATCCGCTGGACAATCCGCCGCTTGGAGTGGCACTTCGGATCTGCACGCTGGCCGGACGGGGCGACGTGACGATGAGTCGTGGGGTCTGGACCGCCCTAGGCGATCCCACCGAAACAGCGCTTGCAGTGCTGGCGCGCAAAGCAGGACTGAGCCGTGCGTCACTGATCATGGAATGGCCTGAGGTCGGTGAGGTGCCATTCACGAGCGAGCGTATGTTCATGGCCACCTTTCACCGCAGCCCTACCGGTCTCCTGGCCTGCGTCAAGGGAGCCCCCCGGCGGATTGTCCAGCTCAGCACCCGAATTCTCACCGCCAAAGGACCGCAGGAGATGGCGGATGCGGAGCGTGGGCGGCTTCTCGCTCTCAACCAGGAGCTCGCCGGACGAGGGCTGAGGGTGCTCGCGCTCGGTCAGAAGGAGGTCGCAGGGGTCGGCGAAGGTGAGCTCCCAGGGCTCACCTGGGTGGGATTCGTGGGCATGACCGACCCACCAGCTCCGGGGGTCAAGGACACCATCGCCACGTTCCAAGCTGCCGGCATACGCATCGTCATGCTCACCGGCGATCAGCGCCTCACGGCCGAACGCGTCGCCAAGGACCTCGGGCTTCTCGGCCAGGGGGACGTCGTCATGGATGGTAGTGAGGTGGATCGGCTCTCGGATGACGCGTTGCGGGAGGCGATCGCCCGAACAGCCGGATACAGTCGGGTAAGCCCCGAGGCAAAGCTGCGCATCGTCGGAGGGTATCAGGCCAGAGGGGAGATCGTGGCGATGTTCGGCGATGGGGTGAACGATGCGGCCGCGCTCCGCAAGGCCGACGTCGGAGTGGCGATGGGGGCGCGGGGCACCGACATGGCCAAAGAAGCAGCCGATCTCATTCTGGAAGACGACCGCTTCCCGACGATCGCGGCGGCGATCGAGCAAGGACGGGTCGTCTTCGATAACATCAGGA
>DASXTD010000350.1:0-7979 GCA_036505655.1 Chloroflexota bacterium | reverse complement strand
CGGTCGTGGTGGGCGACGGCAGCGTGAGTCTCGGTGGATACCGGAGCCTGGCGGGGCGTTCGGTAGACCGCTTCCTGGATGACGACCCCGGGCTCGGCAAACGCGGCGTCGACGTCGCCAATCTCGAACACGGCGCGGCTGCGAACGTTGCCCGTCGGCCCACCCGGTGGCGGTGTGGCTCCGCCTCGCGGCTCATGAATGAGGGGTGCATCCGGCCGCGCAGCCTCTTCGGGCTCGAGTAGAGCCGGTAGCTCTTCGTATTCGACCGTGATCAGCCGTGCGGCTTGCTCTGCGGTTTCCTCATCGATCGCGGCCACGGCGGCGACGGCTTGTCCGACCCAGATCGCCTTGTCGCGCGCTAGGACCGAATGGTTGCCGGTCGCCTTGACGACGTCCTTCCCGGTGACCACCGCGTAGACGCCGGGGAGCGCTTCGGCCGCACTGGTGTCCAGCCTGACGATCCGCGCATGCGGATAGGGGCTGCGGAGCACCTTCGCGTGCAATGTGCCCGCCTGGCGCACGTCACCCGCGTATACCGCGGCCCCCGTCGCCTTGAGCCAGGCGTCCGGCTTGAGGACTGCCCGTCCGACCGTCTCCAATTGGTCAATCATCTAGGAAGCCGCCACTCGTAGGTACTTTTGGCGCAGCGCCTTGCGTGCCTGGGCCACGCTATCCAGTTGCGTTCGGTAGGCGTCTGGCAGATCGCAATAGGGAGCGCGGAAGGGCCCGAAATTAGCGAAGCCCGCCTGGTTGGACAGGTACTTGTTCACCTGCGCGTTGTACTTGGGGAATTCGACGCGAAAATCGATACCTTGCGGGAAGGTGGGTGGAAGGGCCCGCAAATCGGCGTAGACGGAATCGGCCCGCGCGCGGTCGTCGTTCAGGATCGCGTCCATCAGCGCGACCACCGCTTCGGGGCCCATGCCGGCCGAGGTTGCCCAGCCAGCCGTAATGCGGGTGCCCGCCTTCTGGTACCCCTCGTACAGCGCGGCCTCGCCGACGACAAAATTGATCTGCTTCTCGGCGACGTCCAGGTCCTCCACGATGTGCTCCACGCCATAGGAAACCTTGCACGCGATGACCGTGGGGGCCTTGCGGGCCACACCAGCCCAGAACTCGGTGGGAAATACCGACTTGAAATACATGGAGTTGGCATAGATCATAATCGGCAGGTCAGGGACGGCCTCGCCCAGGTCGGCAAAGAACTGCACGGAGTTCTCCAGGGTCGGTGTCTGCCACAGCGGCAGGCCTACTAGCACGCCGTCCACGCCAACCTCTTTTAGAGCGCGCATCTGCTGCACGGTCTCTTTCGTGCCCAGCGCGGTGGCTCCGACGATGATGGGGAGGCGTTTTCGGGTTACTTGGACGGCCACCTCAGCCAGAGCGCGCTTCTCCTCTCGGAGTAGAGCGGCGCACTCGCCAGTGGTGCCGGCGAAGCCAATGCTCCCCACGCCAGCCGCGATCAGCTTCTCGATCAGGCTGGTTGTTTCATCCATGTCGATGGAATCTGGGGCGTCATAGCCACCGGCCCCATCCTTGCAGGGCGTCGGAGGCAAGGCGCAGATGCCACGAATCTCATTGCGGCCTAACATGCTCGGCTCCTTCTCAAAAGCTGCTCGTGAATGGAGTCTAGGTCAGTCGAATAGCTGCGGCCAATCGCGGAGGACCTGAGCCTGGAGCTCGGAGCTCGTCCCCACGGGCCGTGGAAATTGATCGCGCCAGCGGTATGGCCGGCACGCGTCAATGATGGCGCGCGACATGGTGAAGTCGCCGGCGGCGCGTTTCTCGGGCGGAATCCGCGGGTCTAGATACGCCCCAGTTGCCTGGCGAATGATTTCGATGGACTCTTCGGGATCCGAACGCATCGCGACTGCCCACAGCACCTGTTCGACGTCGGAGGGATCGATGTCGTGGTCGACGACGATGACGTAGCGGCCCACCAGGCCCGCGCCGGCCGTGCCGGTCATGGCGGCCATTCCGACCTGCTTAACATGCCCACCATACCGCTGCTCGATCGACACCACCGCCAGGGCTGACGACGCACCCGATGGGATCATCCACACTCCGCGAATGTCGGGCACGCCCGCGCGCTCCATCTGGTTCCAGAGATTGGCGGCGCGGAACAGGTACGACGCGCTACTGGAGGCCGGCGGTCGCAGTGGCGGCGAGCCCACCAGGATCGGGTTGCGGCGATAGTAGACCGCCTCTACATGAATGACCGGCCGCTGGTCCGGGGTGCTCGCGTAGTAGCCGATGGTCTCGCCGAATGGGCCCTCCAGCCGCGTTTCCTGGCTGGGGGGTGGGCAGAAGCCCTCGATAACGATCTCGGCCGAGGCCGGCAGGGGCAGTCCCGTGATTTCGCCCCGCACGGTCTCGACCGGCCGGCCGAGCAAGCCCCCCGCGAACTTGTACTCGCTCACGCCCCACGGAATGGCCAGGAATGCGCTCATCAGCAAAGCTGGCTGTACGCCGATGCAGATGGCGATAGGAGCTGACTCGCCCCGCTCCCAGAAGCGCTGCATCATCAGGTTTCCGTGATGCGGCGGCTCCAGGTAGAGGCCCAGCGTACGCTCGTCGTGGACCTGGACCCGGTAGGTGCCCAGGTTGACCCACTTGTCTTCCAGGTCGCGGGTGACCACGACGCAAGCGGTGCCGATGTAGCGGCCGCCGTCGTGCTCATGCCAGAACGGCGACGGGAAGTCGAGCATATTGACCTGCGAGCCGGACCGCGACTCCTCGTCGAACCCCGACGAGCGCACCTCGACCGGATCCGTCAGGTTCATTTCGGTGAACCGCTCGCGGATCGTCCGCACGATCTCGATTCCGCCCGCCGTCTTGGGCAGGCCGAACAGCATGCCCACTCGCCGCGGATTGTTGGTCAGGTTCGAGAGCACCCGGAAGCCCTCCGGGTAGCCCTTGATGTGATCGAAGAGCAGAGAAGGACCATCCCGCAGGGCGAGCATCTCGGTTATCGCGCCCAGTTCCAGGTTCCAGTCAACGCCGTCGATGCGGCGGATCTCCTCCTGCCGATCGAACTCGTCGATCAGATCGCGGAGCTGGGCTCCCAGCAAGTCGCGGGTTCCAGTGGCGGCCATACTAAGCGGGTGGCTTGGTGTACTTGCCGGTCAGCTGGGTCGCCATAGGCTCGCTCTCGCCACGCTCGGTTCGTTGGAGGCGGGTCTCGCGCTGCCAGGTCCGCTCCAGGTCGTCCTGGACGTCCACATGGAGACGGCCCACTCCTTCGATCTCTAGCTCGATCTTATCGCCGTCCTGGAAGGGGTTCAGGCCCCGATGGTTGGTGCCCAGTGCGATGACATCTCCCGGTTCCAGCGTATGGATCGAGCTGATCCACTCGATGCAGCGCGGAATTTTGTGCCCCATGTCATTCGTGTTGTAGTTCTGCATGAGGGTGCCGTTGTTCCACAGCTTGACTTGCAGGTTCTGGGGATCCTTGATCTCGTCGGCGGTGACCAGGTAGGGGCCCATTGGGGCAAAGGTGTCGCGCGACTTCATCTGGTAGAAGGTGTTGCCGGCCGGCGGCAGGGCTCGAGCCGAGCCGTCGATGAAGCACGTATAGCCGAAGATGAAGCTCATGGCGTCGGCTTGCTTGACGTCGGTGGCCTTCTTGCCGATGATCAGCGCCAGCTCAGCTTCGCCCTCGAAGACGTGCGCGGGCACGTCGTCTAGCATCATCGTGTCGCCATCGCCGATGATGGCGTTGGGTGACTTGTGGAAGGCATTGATCGGAGCCGGCTCGGCGCGCGTCCCATCCTCCATGTAGTTCACAGCCATGCAGTCGATGTTGTAGGGCTTGGGGACCGGCGGGCGGATGCGCACTCCTGATACCGGAACACCTGGCCGTGACTGCACGGCGGCTTCCAGCTTGGGCTTGTACTGATCCCAGCGAGCGATCAGCCCGCTGATGAGGTCGTGTGGTCCGATGTGGGGAATGTCCTGGACTACGTCGCCCACCTCCACCACATTGTCACCCTTGAGCACACCCAGCTTGAAGTCATCGAAGTAGAGCAGCTTCATCCTTCACCTCCTGATTTTGATTCACCTTAGGAAGACCTTGTCATTCTGAGCGAAGCGAAGAATCCGTACCCATCGTCCAGACTGCGGATTCTTCACTGCGTTCAGAATGACATTGATAACCGCTACGTGTCGAGAGTGCCGGCGGCGAACATGTCTTCGTAACCGTATTGGTTTTTGACAGCGCCGTGCTCGTAATTGAGCGAGACAAACATATCGATGGCGGGCTTGTTGGCGGTGAGGCCGTGAGGAAACAGATCGCCCCACGTCTTCAGCTGCTCCAGGTAGCGCTCGCGCAAGCTGAGGACCGCGAAGCTGGAGCGATCGTTGAGTACGTCCGCGTGGGCTAGCTCCTTGGACTTCTCGAAGGCCGCGAACAGCTTGCCGGCCAGGTCCGGATGCTCACGGTTGAGCTTGGCGCTCATCGCGACGATGTGGACCGGCGGATAGAAGCCGAGCTGGTCGAAGACGTGCCGCTCCTGCTCTGGATAATTAGGGTAGAGCCGCCGCAGCCGGGAGTCGTTCTCCAGCTTCTCGGAGAGCGCGCCGTCTGAGATATCGGTCATCACCGCGTCCACGTCGCCGTCGATCAGCGCGTCGTAGTTGTCCTTTCGCGAGCTCAGGTCCGCGAACTTCCAGCGCGGGTTGTGCACCGGCCACCGCTCCTCGCCCCGCAGCACCCAGGTGATGCTCTCGATGTCCACCCCGTACAGGTGCTGGAGAATGCCCTTGGCCCACATGGCCACCGCACTGCCGCCGAGGCTGCTCAAGACGGGCCTACCTTCCAGGTCCCTGGCAGCTTCCATGCCAGAGTCGGTTCGGCAAAAGAGGTACGTGAACGGCAGCTTGCGCTTGGAGAAAACCGGGAGCCCGATCACTTCCCAGCCGGCTTCAATGGCTGGCAGGAGGTTGGCCCAGTTCATGTCGAGGAGGCCGAAGTCGCCGCTGGGGACTGGACTGTTGGCCGGGAACGTGGTGCCGCCGGGGGCGGACAAACTGGGGACGAGCTTCACTCCCTCGATGGGAACCCGGCCTTGCATGAGCGGCATGGTGACCTCGTAGCGCATCCAGGGCACCTGCACCTCGATGTAATCAGCCATCGGAAAGCACTCCAGCTTCGCGGTAACGAGCCTCGGCTCCTGGGTGCAGTGGCACGCACACCTCGTTGGCCACTGCCTCCGGCCGCATGGGTGCCTCCATGGAGACGTCCTCCGCCGCCAGCCGATTATCAGCGGTGTACTGCCGCTCCAGGCGGACGGGCTCCCGGAAGAAGGCGTCGGCCAGGGAGTATGCAATCTCGTGGGGCAAATCTGCATGCGCCACAACAATCCAGTGCTGCCAATCGAGACCGATGACTGGCTGGTCCTGGTTGTACACGGTGCCGGCGGGGACAACTCGCCACCGGTAGCCTTGCTCGGCCTGCAGCTCGCGCGCGGCGTCTTCGTGGAACGAGAGCAGCCGGATGGGCCGGGCCTTGGAAAGTGGGCGGAACGATTGGGGAATCGACTCGTTGATCATAGCGTCGGCCTCCCCGTGGGCCACCAGCTTCCAGCACGCTTGTGCGCCCTCGGTCACGATCCACTGCCCCCCATCGCGTTCGAGGGACTCCTGGGTTATCCCGTGTAGCGCCAGAATGGATCGGCTGGCTCGGCCCACAAGACTGCCGTCGGCTGCCGCTGCGAGTCGGACCGGGACGTGGCGTTCCCGCAGCTCCTCAAGAGAAGAGACTCCCAACTCGTGGATGATCGCGAACACGAGTGCATCGCGATGGGGCACTACGCCGATCGCGCGGAGGGCCGGTCGTGGCCGATCGAACGGGCCATTGCCCTCGTAGCACAGCGCGGCCATCATCCCAGGGGTCGCGATGCCCACTTGAGCCAGACCGTCGCCGACCGCGGACAGGTTCTGGTAGGCGGGGCCGATCTTCATGTTGACGGTGAGCTCGGGGAACTGCTGCGTCAGGCACCCGGCCAGCCAGTACAAGATGCGCCCGTAATGCTGGTTCCGCCCGCCGCTCTGGAAATCGATGCTGTCCACTCGCCCCCCAGGTGGATTGTCGGACTCTCTTCGGCGATGTTGCGGCTGGTCTTGGTTACAGCGCTGTTTTACTGGAGTCTGGCTGGGAACGTCGAAAACAGAACACTTGCTTGCCGGATTTCGGCCCAGCGGTCAGAATCTGCGCGCTTCAGTTTCAGTTAAAGGAGTCACCTCATGACAGTTCAAAGGAGCGGAGCGGTCTCGGGTCCCAATACATGCGAGGAGTACGAGTGATGGCCGTTCAAAGAAAAAGCATCGTGCGCCCCGGCCGCGACCATCCCGTTCCCGAAGGCACCCGAGTCGGCAATATGTTCTTTTCATCCAACGTCACCGGCCTCAACATTCCGGGCGAAGACCGGCGGCCGAATGACGCGGATGAAGAAGCCGATTGGATGTTTCGCAACATGAAAGCCTTGATGGAGTCCGCCGGTGGCAGCCTGGAAAACATCGGGCTGGTCAATCTGTACGTGAGCGACCAAGCGGGGGACAAGAAAGACGCGATCATGGAGTCCGTGAACAAAGCCTGGCTCGCTGCTTTCCCCGATGCAAATAGCCGGCCTGCGCGCGGCCTCTTTGAGCGCGCCCAGCGGATCAATTACGCGTGTCAGATCGTCGCCGTGCTCGACTAGTCCCCTGAATCGGAAAGGGGGTAGGGGCTCGGCATGCCGAGCACGCGGGCGATGCATGCATTGCCCCTACGCCCGTTAACTGCGGCTCCTCAGCCGACGTTATGTTCAATAGACTGGGTGACAGAGACAGCCGAGGCCGTCGGCTCGAAGGTCCGGATGTGCTTCCGCCAGTCGTCGCCCACCCGCATCTCGAATGACCCACCCAGCCCGCGTGGGTACTGGTTGTCCTCGGGCTTGAACGCGACGCCCGGCGGGTCCTTGCCGGCGGCGACGTCCTGGGCCGCCTGAAGCAGCATCTGGGCCGCGCCGAACATCAGATTGTCCGACACGCCGAGGTGGTACCTGGTGCGGTCGGCGATGTTGCCGAGGGGCGTGCTCGGGCCCAGATTCTCGGTGATCATCGCGTCCTGAGTGTGGTTGCGGGCATCCACCCCCGCGTAGATGTCGAAGCTACGCTGGCGAGCGCGGTCGATGAGGTAGTTGTTGCCGCGGTTCATCTTCTTCTGCCAGCCCGGGAAGGGCGTGCCCGGCGCGGGCCAGGATTCTTCCCGGTAGTTCAACGTGTACTCGTGGCCGATCGGACCGTCCAGGTTGAGGATGATGTCGTAGCGCCAGCAGGTGTAGTCGTCGGCCGGCACCTGGTAGATGACGTGCTGGCCGCCGGCTAGCATCCCGTTGCAGGGCATGTAGAAGGTGTCGGCATAGACGAACAGGTAATCGGGATCATCTGTGGCGAAGATCTGGCCGCCCTGTACGCCGTACGGCAGCACGTCGGCCTCCACCTCGGTGACGTAGCGGGCGACCCGCCTTCCGGACCGGGGGTCTGGTCCGCCGTGCGCCGCGCCGTTCACGCCCGTATTGGCGGTGAATTCGCCTCCCGAGCGCAGAAAGCGCTGATCGTTGGTGAGTCGACGTGTGTGCAGGTAGGCAGTGTGCATGCGGTCGTTGTCGCCGTCCAAAGACTGCAGCCAGTTGCATTCCAGGAAGAACTTGCACCCCACGTCCACCTGCTCTTTGGGGAGGGCCAGCCAGTGGACGGCGGGCAAGAGCGGCTTCTTCTCGGCCGGTCCCAGGTAGGTGTAGATGAGGCCATTGACCTCGACGCACGGATAGGCCGGGTGATGGATGGCGAGCTTCAGCTGGCTGAGGGGCGGCTCGCCGGGAGTCTCGAGCACGTTGCCTTCGACGTCGTACTTCCAGCCGTGGTAGACGCAGCGCAGGCCGGATTCCTCATTGCGGCCGTAGAACAGCGGAGCGCACCGATGCGAGCAGTACGCGCCC
>DASXTD010000349.1:0-5342 GCA_036505655.1 Chloroflexota bacterium | reverse complement strand
TTGCGGCCGTAGAACAGCGGAGCGCACCGATGCGAGCAGTACGCGCCCAGGAGGCCTACCCGACCCTGGCTGTCCCGAAAGGCGACCAGGTCCTCGCCCAGGAGGCGGGTCTGAACCGGATCACAGTCGGGCCCAGGCAGCTCTTCGGAGAGGAGGGCAGGAATCCAGTAACGCCGCATCACGTTGCCCATGGGTGTCCCGGGCCCGATTCGAGTGAGGATTTCGTTCTCGTCCTGGGTGAACATCGGTCCCTCCTCTCTGCTCTCATCGTATGCGGTGTGTAGTAGGGCGGAATTGTGGCAGGCTGGCCTGGCATGTGCCAGGGCCGGATGGCTTCGGCTACTATCGGCTGGGAGAGGGCTTCATGGCTATGGATGTGAGACACAGCGGGGCCGAATCGTCGGGGATCCGGCTGTCGGAGCTGATCGGCGCGCTGTCCATGGCCATCGATCTCGGCATGGGCCAGCCGCTCGAATACGGGCTCGCCTCCTGCGTCCTCGCCATGCGCTTGGGCGAGGCTGCCGGGTTCTCGTCCGCCGACCTTCGCGCCGCTTACTTCCTCTCGCTCCTGCGCTACGTCGGCTGCAACGCCGGCACGTACGAGATGGCGGCCCTGTTCGGGGATGAGTTGGAGCTGAGAGCCGAATTCGCCCAGATCGATCCCGGCCAAGCCTCGCAGGTCATGCGGCTCAGCCTGCGTTATCTGCGGGAGGCCAACGCGGGCGCCTCTCCGCTTCGGCTCGCGCAGGTCTTCATCAACGAGTTTCTGAGCCTTCCGCGCATCATGCGCGAGCAGTTCACGGGTCACTGCGAGGTGGCCCAGCGGCTGGCCGAGCGGATGGGCCTGGACGATTCGATCATCCTGGCGCTCGGTCAGCTGTACGAGCGCTGGGATGGCAAGGGCATGCCCCATGGTCTCAAGGGCGAAGCAGTGGCTCCGACCGTAAGGCTGGTCACGCTGGCTCAAGACGCGGTCATCTTCCATCGCATGGGCGGGTCTGAAGCCGCGGTCACGATGGCCAGACAGCGGAGCGGTGGAGCTTATGACCCTGCGCTAGTCGCGCTGTTCTGTGCGCACGCCGAAACGCTGTTGGCGGACCTAGATGGAGACACGCCCTGGCAGGAGGTCATCGAGCTAGAGCCGGGCCCGCGCCACACTTTGATCGAGGCGGAGCTGGACGCGGCATGCCAGGCTATCGCGGACTTCGTGGATATCAAGTCCCCGTTTTTGCTGGGCCATTCGAGCGGGGTCGCGGAGCTGGCGGCTGCCGCGGCGGCTAGGGGTGACCTGCCGGCCAACGATCAAACGCTGGTCCGTCGGGCGGGCTGGCTCCACGATCTGGGTCAAGTTGGCGTGTCGGCCGGCATCTGGGGTAAGTCGGAGCCGTTATCTGAGAGGGACTGGGAGGCCGTGCGCCTGCACGCCTATCAGGCCGAGCGGGTGCTGGCCCGGCCGGGGGCGTTGGCCGCGGTAGGCGCTGTCGCCGGTCGTCACCACGAGCGGCAGGACGGTTCCGGGTATCACCGCGGCGTGCCGGGCAGCCAGCTATCTCCCACGGCGCGTATCCTGGCTGCCGCGGACGTCTATCACGCGCTCGCTGAGCCTCGGCCCCACCGCCCAGCCTATTCAGCCGATCAGGCCGCGGACATGCTGGGGAACGAGGCGCGGAATGGCCGCCTCGATTCTGATACCGTGGCCTGGGTGCTTGGTGCAGCGGGGCAGCCTTTCTCTCGGACAAAGGCGACGTTGCCCAGCGGCCTGACCGAGCGAGAGGCAGAGGTTCTGCGTCTGGTCGCTCGGGGCCGAACTGTCCCCCAGGTAGCTGACCAGCTGGTCGTCTCCAGGAAGACGGCCGACAACCACGTGCAGCACATCTACGGCAAGATCGGCGTTTCCACCCGCGCCGGCGCTACGCTGTTTGCGATGGAGCACGCCCTTCTCTGAGGCTCGGCACCGAAAATAGGGTGAATGCCTCATGTGCCGGGCTAATTGGCACGCCTACGATGTCGGTGTCCCCGCAGAGGGGAACACTAGATCGGAGGCACGAACATGGGAGCGACAGAAAACGAAGCGATCGTTCGGCGCTGGGTCGATGAGGCTTGGAACAACGGCAAAATCGAAGGACAGGCGCCTATCTTTTCGCCCGCCTACACGTGGGGTGAATTGCCCCCGGTCTTCGGCACCGGATCGGCTGGACTCATGAATTTCGTCCGCCAATTTCGAGCGGCCTTCCCGGATCTCCACTTTGCGATCGAGGACGTGGTCACGAATGACGACAAAGTGGTGTGGCGCTGCACCGGCTCGGGAACGCAACGCGGAGAGTTCATGGGCATTCCCGCGGCGGGGAAGTCCTTCAAGGTCCAGGCCATCATCATGAGCCGTTTCGAGAACGGCCTGTGGCGGGAAGACCACGTTGCCTGGGACCAGCTCGGCATGCTCCAGCAGCTCGGCGCCATCCCTCAGCCCGCTGCTGCCTGAAGAGCTAGCGCCTCGATGATTGCTCGCCCGGTCCGTCAGCGACCGGGTGAGCAATCATGATCAAGACGCGCCGGTTAGTGAGCTCGAATAGGAGGTCCCACGACCTCGATGCCGTAACGGGCGGCGACGGGTCCCAATACGTCTGGATGCGGCATCGCGAGCGCGGCGGGACGTTCGTCGCTCGCGGCTGGCTGTCCCAGCTCAAAGGCAAATTGCTCGAAGCCAGCCGGGGCGGCGAACACCAACACCCGGGTGGGCTCGACATCCACCGTGAACGTGTGTGCGATTCCTTGAGGGGCAAGTACGAACGATCCGCTGGTCGCCTCGAGGACTTTGTCACCCACATAGAACGTCATCTTGCCGTCCAGCACGTACCAGGCCTCATCCTCACGATGGTGGATGTGTGAGGGCGGCTCAGTTGACTGAAACGCCAGCGCCTCGACCAGAGCGAAGCGGCCATCAGCTTCTGGGCCTCCGAGCTTGGCCGTGAAGCGACCTCCGAGGGACCACACTGAGGCTCCCTCGCCCGCCTTTAGCAAGTACGGCTCTCTTGGATTGGGGGTCGCCATTTCTTCCCTCCGCGCCGCGACTGTTTTTCGAGTCGTACAGTCTAGAGCGCAGGAAAGCGGGCCACGTAGCGCTGCTTGATGCCCCGGAACTGCCGGACTCCCAGGGCCGCTGTAGTACCGAAGAAGCCCACGCCGCAGGCTGCTGCTACCACGCCAATGACTGGGCCTGGTGCACTGAGCGCCCCCGCGACCAGTCCGGCGAACACGCCGATAAGCCCGGCGTTAAAGAAAGTAATGAACGTCCCGCTGCTCGCCAGAAGTCCCATCATCTGTTTGGGGCGCATAAGGTGATCATAGGTCTGCCACAGGCCATCGTCATCGTCGTGGGCGGACGTAACGAGGTACCGAGCGATGGCGGGATCCAGCTCAACGTAAGCCGCGCGTAATCGGTTCATCCCGACTACGTGAGCCAGATCTTCGATAGCGGCATTTCCTACCCGCATCTGAGTGAGGATGCCCACAATGACCACCATCCCGAGGAGGACCAGCGCGAAAGTGATGAACCTTTGGTCGAATCCCGTCACCTGGCCGATTAGCGCCAGGCTGACGATGCTGGCCGATACGAGCGTGAGGAACATGGTGATGCGGCTCAGCACCTCACTCTGTGTCATGCTGCGGGTGGCCAGCAGACTCCAGTGCTCGGTCGCCAGCATCTGCACCCGAACCGCGGGTGGCAGCGCGCTCGGCTGACCGTTATCCGCCGTCGGCGACGCGGTATCCGTCCTGATTCGGAGGGTTGGGGGAGGCGGTAACGAGCTTCTCGACATCGGAGGTTCCGATTAGATCCGTTCCTGCAAATGAACGGTTACGCTGTCGCCCGCATCTTTCCCTATGACCTTGCCCAATTCCTTCTTGACCGGCAGCTTGTGCGTACCATCGCCCAGAGCCATGAACGAGCTCCGAAATGGGTGGCCGTCAATCGTGCCCCGGACTTTGACCAGCCCCCGCGTCCCAAAGAACTCGACCGACTCCGGCCAGACGAGGTAGGTCCAGCCGCCCTTGGCCGGGCTCTTCTCAAGAGTTGCCTTGAATTGTTTGTCCAACATCGCTTCTTCACCTCCTGAAGAAGATGGTGCTGTGCGGACAGGTACAGCCGCCTACCCCAATGCTGAGACTACACCGAGTATCAGTGCCAGCTTCACCAGCCAATCGCCCGCATGGATGGCCGCTAGCTTCCACGGCACGTTCTCCCACATGACCGAGCCAATCAGAATCATGACGGGAAATCCAACCCACAACGAGATAGCCAGGCCGACCGTCCCCAACCCAGCGACAGCACCGGGGATCATCACGAGGCGAGTAACTGCATAGGCGATGATGACGTTCCGAGCCAGCTCGGCGAGCACTTTCCATGGAGGCGGCCTTCCCACGGTGCCCGGATCCCGGCCCAGCAGCTTCGCTCGTTGCTTCCCGAACACGATGTACCAGATGGTGCTGGCCACGAATGCTGCGACGGTCGCCACAACGAGGGCAACTGGGTTTACCCCGAACAACAAAGCAGTCTCCGAGGACCATTTCTCCATAAGAGACCATGACTTAGTTTTGGTGCCTTTACCTGAGAAACGCGGGTCGTGCCCCGCTGGTTTCGCGGGGTAAGACGCCCACAGCCCAGTACTCCATGAGGAGAGCCCGCGCGGCCCTAGCTTAGTCGGTTTGCCAGACCTCGGGGCCGCCGAAGCCGTTGGCTTTGTTCCACTCGATCGTGTCGAAGACGCGTCCGGTGACACCGGCGCGACCCTCCTGCTCGGCCAGGTAGAGCGCGAGGGGGACCACATGCTCCGGCTTGGCGCCCGGGATCCGAGCCGTGCCGGTGACGGCCGTACGAGCTGAGGTCTTCTCCACGTAGCCGGTGGTCTGCGCGCCAGTGGGGTTGATGACGTTGACCGCGACGTTGTTTTCCTGCACCTCGTCGGCCAGGTAGCAGAACAGCGCGGTCACCGCGGCCTTGGCCGATTGGTAGGGCATCTCCCGGCTGTGGGGTCGGCGTGCTACCCATGAGACGCCATCACCGAACGGCATCGTGTTCCCGCCGCGGCTGGAGATCGCGATGATGCTGCCTCGCTGCTGGGCGACCATGGGGCGAATGAACGCCCGCGTGACTTTGAGGGTCCCGAACACGCTGATCTCGAAATGGCGCTCCCAGTCGGCGTCCGTCGTGTCCAGGATGCGCATGTCACCGGTCGGCGGGAACTGCATGCTGGGGAGCAAATTGGCGTTGTTGATCAGCACATCCGCGGTACCAAATTTCTTGATGGTCGCCTCATAGGCGTCCTGGATCTGCTCGCTGTCGGTGA
>DASXTD010000348.1:0-4374 GCA_036505655.1 Chloroflexota bacterium | reverse complement strand
GGGGTTGCGTTTACCCGCAATCCGTCCACCGGGGAGCGCGAGCTGTACGGCGAATTCTTGCTCAACGCTCAGGGCGAAGACGTGGTGGCCGGCATCCGCACTCCCATCCCGATTTCAGGATTGAGCGAGAAGCTGCCGGGCGTCTACCAGGAGTTCACCGAGATTACTGACCGTTTGGAGCGCCATTACCGAGACGTGCAGGACGTCGAATTCACCGTCGAGCGCGGCCATTTGTTCATGTTGCAGACTCGAACGGCCCAACGGACAGCCGCCGCGGCCATCAAGATCGCGACCGAGATGGTGCAAGAAGGCACCATCTCGACCGACGAAGCACTCCAGCGGGTGCAGCCGGACCAGATTGTCCAGATCCTTCTGCCGCGCTTTGATCCTACAGCCAAGGAGCGAGCTATCGGGGACGGCCGTCTGCTGACCACCGGCATCTCGGCCTCCCCAGGGGCGGCCTACGGCCAGGCGATCTTCGACGCCGATCGTGCCGCCGAGCTAGGTAAAGCCGGGGAGCGCATTATTCTGGTGCGACCCGAGACCTCACCTGATGACGTCCATGGCATGATTCCGGCCCAGGGCGTACTGACCTCGCGGGGCGGTAAGACCAGTCATGCGGCGGTAGTTGCACGCGGTATGGGTAAGCCAGCCGTGGTGGGCGCAGAGTCCATGCACATCGATCTACAGGGCCGAACCATGGAAGTTGGCGGCAAGACCGTGCGGGAGGGCGAGTGGATCGCCATCGACGGTGCCACCGGTGAGGTGTTCGCTGGCGAAATAGAGGCGATTGCGCCTCGGATCGAGGATCAGGGTGATCTCGTCGAGCTCCTACACTGGGCTGATCAGCGGCGACGCCTGCAGGTGTGGGCCAACGCCGACTACCCGCGTGACGCCGAGATCGCGCGCGCGTTCGGGGCCCAGGGGATTGGCCTGTGCCGCACCGAGCACATGTTCATGGAGCAGGAGCGCCTCCCCATCGTTCAGCAAATGATCCTGGCGGCACCCGAGGCTGCTCGTCTAGAGCGAGAGGTGACGCGACTGCGTCCGGAAGGTCGCCCCCCTCTCCCTAGCCCTCCCCCGCGCGGGGGGGAGGGGACCAGCGATCGGCGTCATTCAGAAGCGAATCAGCGACTGGCGGAGACGGAGGCGCTTCTGGAGAAGGCCCAGGAGCCCTTCATGGATGCGTTGAACAAGCTGTTACCCATCCAGCGGGGCGATTTCAAGGGCATTCTGCAGACCATGGACGGGCTGCCGGTGGTCATCCGTCTATTGGATCCGCCCTTGAACGAGTTCTTGCCCGACCACGAAGAGGTGTTGCTGGAGGTGCTTGAGCTGCGTCGAAGCCAGGCGTCTGAGCAGGAGCTGGCCAAAAAGACGCACTTGCTGCAGGCCATAGAGGCTCTGGAGGAGTCCAACCCGATGCTCGGTCTGCGGGGTTGCCGGCTGGGCCTATCCTTCCCCGCGATCAATGAGATGCAGGTGCGGGCCATCTTCGAAGCGGCCTGCCAGCTCAAAAAGGAAGGCTTCGATCCCCGCCCGGAAGTCATGATTCCGCTCGTGGGACATGTGAACGAGCTAGCACGCGTCCGTGAACAGCTAGAGGAAGTCGCACATCGAGTGATCGCGGAGCAGGGCGTTGAGGTGGCCTACAAATTTGGGACGATGATCGAGGTGCCGCGCGCTGCGCTGACCGCGGATAAGATCGCCGAGAAGGCGGAGTTCTTCAGCTTTGGGACCAATGACCTGACTCAGATGACGTTCGCTTTCTCTCGTGACGATGCGGAAGCCAAGTTCCTAGGGCTCTACCTCGACGAGAAGATCCTGGCTGAGAACCCGTTCCAAACTATTGACGTCGATGGGGTCGGAAAGCTGGTCAAAATGGCCGTCCAGGCGGGACGGAGCGTTCGTCCGGACCTCGAAATCGGCGTGTGCGGCGAGCACGGCGGCGACCCGGCATCGGTGGCTTTTTTTGACGAAGCTGGCCTTGACTACGTGAGCTGCTCCCCGTTCAGGGTGCCGGTGGCGCGGCTGGCCGCGGCTCGGGCGGCTATTGCCAGTGGGGCCTACTCCACGAAATAAGGCGCGCTCCGGTGGCGCCCGCCCCCAGGTACACTCCTAGTGTGGTGAGTCAAAAATCCGTCGAAGCCGTCAAAGGCGTCCAAGCTCACCCTCACCCGTCCTTTATCCGCCTGCGGCGGAACGGCCGGCCTCTCCCAGAGGGAGAGGCGAGGACGCCTTGCCCCCTCTCCCTTTGGGAGAGGGCTGGGGTGAGGGTGGCCGGACTTCTTCAGCAAACCTCGGTTTCAGCGCGCTAGCCGATGAGAGAAAGCTCTGCCGTCGATCAGGTCCGAGCGGCGGTTGACGTCGTACAGGTCATCTCACGTTATGTCAATGTGAAGAAGGCCGGGCGAACGTTTAAGGCGCTCTGCCCGTTCCATACCGAGAAGACGCCTTCGTTCGTCATCTTTCCGGAGACGGGGCGGTGGCATTGCTTCGGGTGCGGTGAAGGCGGTGATGCGTTCACCTTTGTGATGAAGATGGACAATCTCACGTTTCCGGAGGCATTGCGGCAGCTGGCGGAGGGCGTGGGAATCCCAATCTCGGAGAACCGCGGCCGACCGGAAGCACGGCAGGAAAAAGATCGCTCCATCGCCGCGAATGAGGCGGCCGCGATCTATTTTCATGGGCTGCTCCTCAACTCGGCCTCGGCGAGGGAGTATGTCGCGAAGCGCTCTCTAACTGACGAGACCGTCCGCAAGTTCCTGCTGGGCCTGGCTCCGAGCTCGGATGACGCTCTTCGCCGCCACCTCGTCGGCCAAGGATTTACGGAAGACGAGCTGCTTCAGGCGGGCCTCTGCCTTAAGACCGAGGAGGGCACGATCCGGGACCGGTATCGAGGCCGTCTGATCTTCCCGATTCGCGATCTGAAGGGGCAAATCGTGAGCTTCGGCGGCCGGGCGCTATCCGCGGATGTGGCAGCCAAATATCTCAATGGGCCGGCCACGGAGATCTTTGATAAGGGAGGCACGCTGTTCTGCCTGGATAAGGCAACGGCGGCGATCAAGAGCGAAAAGAAGGCGGTGGTGGTCGAGGGCTACGTGGACGCAGTGATCGCGCACCAGGCCGGATTCGAAAATGTGGTGGCGACTTTGGGTACCTCGATCACCGATCGCCAGCTCCGGCAGTTGAGCCGCTATGCCCCGGAGATCTGCCTGGCGTTGGATGCGGATGCCGCGGGCCAAACGGCGGCGCTGCGCGTCTCCGAAGTGGGAGCGGAGGCTCTAGCGGGCGTCCAGCTCGGGACCTGGCGGTCGCTGGTGGGGTTCGAGCGGGCGGCTATCACCGTCGCCCTGCTGCCTGATGGGATGGATCCCGATGAGCTGATTCTCCTGGATCCGAGCCGCTGGCAAGAGCTGATCGCGGGTGCCGGACCCTTGGTCGATCAGGCCATTAGCTGGATCGCGGCGCGGCACGACCTGACCACAGCGGCGGGAAAACGCGATGCGGTGGACGAGGTCGCCCCGCGGCTGATGGCCATTTCTGACCCCATCAGCCGCGGCCATTACCTGGAAGTGGCGGCCCTGCGGCTTCACGTAGACCCGCGTAACCTCAGCGAGCGTATTCGGGCCGCCCCCCGGGCCCAGGCTGCCCATCCCGTGGCGAGCGATGTGGCCGCTCCAGCGCTGGGCCGACCGAGCCCAAACCGCAAGGTCCAGGCCTACGCGGTGGCTTTGCTGACGAACGCTGCGCATCGCGGACTGCCGCTGACCGAATTCGAGCCGTCCAACTTTTCCGATCCTGCCCTGCGGGCCCTGCTGCTCAAAGTGCAGGAGCTGCTGCGATCGGAAGCGCGGCGGGATTGGAGGCCGGATCTGCTGGAGCTGAGCGGAGAGCCGTGGCTCGAGGAAGCGATCGAGTCCATCCGTGAGGAGATGCCGGCAATCGATCGGCTGAGCGACGCCGAAGTTGCCGCTGAATCTTTCAGCATCAGCCTGGACTTGCGCGAAGCAAGGGAGGCTTTGGAACATCGCGACGCCCATACCATTGCCGAAGATCCCGAAAACGAAGATCCAGCCCAGGTGAAGGCTCTCATCGCGGCTCGGGCGGCAGCCCGGGCCAGTCTCATGCGGCAGCGGGGGTCCGCCAATCGCATGCGGCCGTGGCGAGCCATTGTGGGTCCGGACGAAGTTGGTGGCTGACCAGGCAGCGCCTGGAGGCATAGTGGAGTCGTCGGCGCCTCCAGTTTTCCGCCACCCTGCGGCAGAGCTTCGGCCGCTCCTGGTTGAATTCTATGAGCGGCCGACGCCGGTGGTGGCCCGTGATCTGCTCGGCCGCTACCTCGTCATGAGCCGCCCCGGCGAGCCGGACCGA
>DASXTD010000347.1:0-3859 GCA_036505655.1 Chloroflexota bacterium | reverse complement strand
TTGAACCAGCGCCGACCGCCGCCACTGCCGTGCATGATGGTGCGCGCGGGCTGGGCGGGAAAATCGATCTTGCTGCCACCTTCTGGCCGCTCGCCCTCAGGAAGCGTATCCCACATGCGCTTGTAGTTGCCCCAGAAGTCTTCGTCACGGACCAGGAGGGCTGTGTGGGGGCCGCCACTGGCCCGGGCCACAGTCCATTCTCCGAGGTCAGAAACCTTGTGGTAGACGATCCGCCCGCCGCCCACAAGCGGCATCGCGAGCGTGTCCTTTTCCAAATCGGAGCTGGAGATGGGATCGAGCGAAGCGAAACGGTTGAAGAAGTCGGCCGTACGGTCGAGGTCACGGGACTCGTACACCGCGTGGCTGATGCGACCAACCTTTACGGGAGTGGCCTTGGCCATAGCGCCAGTTGGCATCTTGGTAGGCGCCCAGAACTCCATCTGATTGCCCGCCGGATCGGTGAAGCGGATCGCGGTGCCCTCTTGCCCCTCGGCCGAGGTGCGGATGGGGTCCGTGTGGGGCACGTTGTGCTCGTCCAAACGACGCAGATGATCGTCCATGTCCTCGGGCCGGATGAAGAACCCGAACCGGGGCAACGCCGCACCTGGGTCTGCGGTAGCGGGCAGGTCCTTGGACGACAGGAACGCATCCATCATGGAATTCGGGGTGAGACAGAAGGCAGCGATGCCCTGGCCTTTCTGATGCGCCTCGGTGGTGAGTCCATTGATGCGTTCCAGCTTGGCCCCGATGACGTCGACTTCGAAACGGATCCATTCGTCGAGGTCATTGCTCGGTACGGCAACATGATCCAGCCAGTAAATGGTGCCGGGTCGCTCATCTTCTGCCATGGCTGTCTCCCTCCCGGGTGGTTTGACCGGCAGTATAGCCCTGCTCGGGCTCTAAAGCTTCGCTGTCAAACCTTCGAGTTGTATACCAGTGGAAACGGGACCCACTAATCCCCTCCCCCTCCGTGGGGGAGGGTTAGGGAGAGGGGGATTTCGGGTGAAGCGACTCTTCCCGCTCTGCATCGTGCTGTCCGCTCTGATCGCCGGCTGCACGCCGCCCGGGACGACCCGCCCCGGACAAGACCGGGGCGGCGAGCAGCCCGCGTCCCCCAAGCGGGTCACCATCGCGATGGTGGGCGAACCACGGACCTTGAACTACACCGTCGAGGGATCGCAGCCGGGTGGGACCGCCACCAACGCGCCAACCTTGCTGGTGAACAGCCGTATGGCGGACGTCTACCGAGGAACCGTGACCGGCCCGATGCTGGCGACTCGCATCCCGACCGTGGAGAACGGGCAATGGGTGGTGGGCGCGGACGGAGCCATGCAGATGACCTGGAATCTGCGCCAGGACGTCTACTGGCACGATGGAACGAAGTTTACTGCGAACGATCTACTGTTTGCGGCCCAGCTCGGTCAGGACAAAGACATTCCGGCGCTGCGGGACGCGGCCTACGCAAACGTTTCGAGTCTGGATGCACCGGACCCATATACGCTGGTCAGCCGCTGGAGGCAGCCTTACATCCTGGCGGACTCGTTCCTCGGCGACCTCGAGCCCATCCCCAAGCATTTGCTGGAAGCCGTCTACCAGCAAGATAAGGCCAACGTGCTTTCGGACCCGCACTTCAACACCGATTTCGTCGGTACCGGGCCTTACCGTCTAATAAAGTGGGATCGTGGGTCGTCAATGACATTCGCGGCCTTCGATCAGTACGCGCTGGGGCGTCCCCGGATCGACAACTTGGAGCTGAAATTCATCCTGGACGCCGAGCTGATCCTGGCCGGTGCCCTGGCCGGCACCATCGACGTGACCGTCGGCCCGCGCCTGTCCCTGGACCTGGGCGATCAGGCCAACCACAACTGGCAGGATGGCCAGGCTGTGGCCCAAACCACGACCTGGGTGGCTCTGTTTCCCCAGTTCGTCGACCCGATCCCTGCTGTCCTGGCTGACGTGCGGTTCCGCAAAGCGCTCATGCTGGGGACGAATCGCCCGCAGCTGACTGACGTCCTGGTCTATGGCCTATCGCCGGTTCCGGACAACTACCTCGCGCCTGGCGATCCGCTCTACAAGGACACCCTGAGCTCGGCCGTCCGTTACCCATACGATCCTGTCCAGGCGGCGCAGATGATCGAGAGCCTGGGCTACGCGAAGGGCGTGGACGGGTTCTACTCGAGCGGCGGCCAGCGATTGTCCGCGGAGATCCGTACCACGGCTGGCGACGACCTGAAGTCAAAGCTGCTGCTCTCGCTGGCGGATGGCTGGAAGCAGATCGGCATCGAGGCACCAACGGTAGAGATTCCGCGCCAGCTTTCGGACAACCTGGAATATCGGGTAACCCGGCCCGCGTTTGAGCTAATCCGCCAACCGGACGATTTCACCGCGGGCGGGCTGCGACGATTCAAGGGCAGCGAGGCCGCGCTTCCTTCCAACAACTACAACGGCCAGAATCGCACCCGTTATCAGAATCTGGAGCTGGACAGCCTGATCGATCGGTATGTCACCACGATTGCGATGAGTGACCGAGTGGAGTTGGCGCGCCAGATGGTGCACATCCTGACCGACCAACTGCCGATCATGGGCATGATCTACAGCGGGGAATCGACCTTCATTGCCAACCGCCTGGTGAACGTCACCGCGGACCGAGGAACCCGCAACGTTCACGAGTGGGACGTGAAGTAGAGGAGCGAGAGGATAGCCTGCCTGCCCCCTCTCCCCCTGGGAGAGGGCTGGGGTGACCGGCCTTCTTCATCAACCAACTCTGGCTCAGGACTCGCCTCCCCTCCCCCCTGGCGAGGCGGTCGCATCTATTCCCTCCCCCCTGGTGGGGGAGGGTTAGGGAGAGGGGGAGCTTTCGTCTCCGACCCTTCTTCCGAGGCCGATGAGATCAGAATGGCCTCATCTGCCGAGTGCCCAGATATAGCCGAGGCCGGCTGGGGGGCGCGCTCCTTTACCCGCAGTTGCTCGCGAAGCGCGCCCTTCTCCCGCCGGTGGCCGACCTCGCGGGGCAGTCCGAAGGCGAAGGTGAGGGCAGCGCCCAACATGGCGGAGCCCAGTACCAACAATGAGACCGCCACCTGATCGACGTGCAGGGTCAGGAAGTTGAGCGCCACCGGCGTCGTATTCTGCACCGCGAACAGCGCGATCACGAGCGCAAATGCAAGCGACAGGACTAAACCAAGCTGCACCTAGTGTCGTCCCGAAACCGAAGTTCGCTGAAGAAGTCCGGTCACCCTCACCCCAACCCTCTCCCAGAGGGAGAGGGAGTAAGCCGTCCTCGCCTCGCCCTCTGGGAGAGGCCGGCCGTTCCGCCGCAGGCGGATAAGGCCGGGTGAGGGTGAACCTGGTCGCCTTCGACTTATTCGACGGATTTCTGATTCACCACCCACGTCCTCGACGAGCGTCCTTATGCCTTGCCGAGAGCCTTGAGGATTTCTTCGACATGGAACTCCATGGAGTGGGGCTCGTAGTCCACCATCGAGCCGTTCACCGGAGCTCCGCCGAAGAAATGGAACTGATTCGAGTCCCAGTCGTACCAATCGTCACCGCGGCCGGCCACGTCGAAGAACTTGGCCCCAGCCGGGCTGCCGTGCCGGGCAGTGCGGGGGGGCAGGTCAGCTCCTGGGTTGATGAAGTTCCGCTTTTCGTCCAGCTCCCAGTCCGGCAGGCCCGCAAACATGCGCTTGTAGTTGGGCACGAAGTCCTCATCCCGGACGACCAGGGCCGCGTGGCAGGCGTTGAGCTTACCGAAGCCGCTGGTCCGTTGGCCTAGCTTGTCGACCTTCTTGAAGACGAGCCGCCCGCCGGCGGCCAGCGGCAACACCAACGTATCATTCGGGATGTCCGCATTGCGGAG
>DASXTD010000346.1:0-5010 GCA_036505655.1 Chloroflexota bacterium | reverse complement strand
GCTGGCCCGGTCCCTGCGACGTCGCCCGGGAGCGGCCAGTCAGGCGTCCCATCCGCGCCCAGGTCAATCGTGGCGGGCATCCTGGGCGAGCCGTCCGGACTCAATCCGAACATCCTGGCCGGGGTGATCCAGTCGCCCGGCGCCGGTGATTCGATAAGCCTCATCAACGGGAAACTGGGTGTCATGGACGACAACGGCAATCTTCGGGCCCAACTTGCCGAACAGGTGCCCACAGTTGAGAACGGGCTGTGGAAGCTGCTTGGCGACGGCCGTATGGAGACGACCTGGAAGCTGCGCCCAGATGCGCGCTGGCACGATGGGAGCGTGATTACCGCCGACGATGTTGTATTTACATCCGGCGTAGCCAGGAACAAAGAGCTGCCGCAGTTCCGCGATCCCGCCTACGACTTGGTCGAATCAGTCGAAGCGCTCGACGCCCATACGGTCCTGGTTCGCTGGTTGAGTCCCTATATCGATGGAGATCGGCTGTACGCCAGTGCCCGCTCCGCGCTGCTGCCGCAGCACTTGCTCGGGGAAGCGTATGGCTCTAACCAGAGTGGCTTCACAGCCTACCGTTCTGGACGTCGGAGAGTGAGTTCGTCGGCGCCGGGCCTTACACGCTGACCCAGTGGAATCGGGCCAGCTCCATGATGTTCTCTGCGTTCCCGAGCTACACGCTGGGCCAGCCGAAGATCGACACCATCGAGATTCGCATCATCAGCGATCCCAATCTCATGGTGGCTAACCTGATCGCGGGCAACGTGGATCTCGCGCTCGGCCGCACGGTTTCGCTCGAGCAGGCGGTTGAGGTAGCCGGACGCTGGCCGGGCGGACGCATGGAGCGGCCGCTTAATGGGCTGATCTTGATCTATCCCCAATTGCTGAATCCGACACCCGCGATCGTGGCCGACACGCGTTTCCGGCGTGCCCTGCTGAACGCTATCGACCGCCAGGCGCTCGTCGATGTGTTGCAGTACGGGCAGACGTCGATCGGCCATAGCTTCGAGCCGCCGGATCAACCGGAATACTCGGCCATCGAAAACCAGATCGTTCGCTTCGATTACGATGAACGCAAAGCCCGCGAATCACTGGCCAGCCTCGGGTACGCGCCGGGCGCAGATGGCAGCTTGCGGGACGGAACCGGCCAGCCGTTGCGCCTGGAGCTGCGTTCCAGCAACGTAGACATCAATCAGAAGTCGATGTACTCGGTGGCCGATTACTGGGGCCGGGTCGGGATCGGAGTGGACACCACCACCATCCCGCCGGAGCGGATTCGCGACCAGGAATACGTGGCCACTTTCCCGGCCCTGAACATGTTCCGGGGCACCAGCCCGGGCGCGTCGTGGGTGAGGAACTGGCACGGATCACGTGCGTCGCTTCCGGAAAACAACTTCCAGGTGTCGGGCAACAACAGTCGCTACCGAAACCCCGACCTGGATGCCCTCATCGATCGCTATTTCGCCACCATCCCGACCCCCGATCGGAATGGCGTGCTGGGCCAGATCGTGCATCACGTCACCGACCAGGCGCTGATGCTGGGCCTCTTCTTCAACACCGATCCGGTGATGATCGGAAGTCGTCTTGGCCCCGAGGTGGGCATTACCACCTGGAATGTGGAGCGGTGGACGGTAGTGGGTTAGCTATCAAGGCCGAGATTAGGGCGCTGCGTGCCTAAATCTACCGGCTGACCGAAGCGTCCAGGCAAGCACAAAGAGCGCTGTGGCGGTGAGGATCATGGCCGCGCCGGTAGACACGTTGAAGAAATACGAGGCGTAGAGGCCGCCGGCCGCCGCGGTGAACGCGAACAGCACGGCCAGCGCCATCATGCGGACGAGGCGTGTGGTTAGCAGGGAGGCTGTCGCCGCCGGCGTGATCAGGAGCCCGCTCACCAGGACCACCCCCACCGCCTCGATGCCCGCCACCACCGCCAGCGCCAGCAAGAGCAGCAACACGTAGCGCGCCACGTCCGGGTTCAGTCCGGCCACCTCGGCGTGAATCGGATCGAAGGAGCTCAGCTCGAGCTCTTTGTGCAGCAGGAAGGCCACCAAGCAGACAATGCCAGCGACGGCCGCGATCATGGCTAGATCCGTCTCGGTGACGGCCAGTACGTTCCCCAGCAGCAATGAGGTCACGTCGCGGAAGCTCTTGGTGGCGCTGATCATGACGATGCCCAGCGCGAAGAGGCCGGTGAAGACGATCCCGATTGCGGTATCCTCGCGGATCCTGCCCCGCCGCGAGATCCAGCCGATGGCCAGGGCGGTGGCTACGCCTGCTACCAGGGCACCGCCCAACAGACTCCAGCCTTTCAAATAGGCGGCGACAAGGCCAGGGAGCGCAGTGTGGGAGACCGCATCCCCGATGAAGGCCATGCGCCGGAGCACGACGTAGACGCCGAGGACGCCGCTGGCAAGGCCGATCAGCAGTGACGCCAGGAACGCGTGCTGCATGAAAGAGAGCTGAAACGGCTCCGCGAGGTGTCCGAGGAGCTGTTCCACTATGCCTCCGAATGATGATGCGTGGGTGATGGGTCGAGCTGAACAACGCGCTTGCCTTCGCTGAGGTACACGGCCTGGTTCGCATCGACGTCGAGTTGATGAGTGGCCATCAACACCGTGGTGCCCCGCGCGCGCAATTCATCGAGCACGCTCAGCATCACGGCCCGGGATTCCGCATCCACGGCGTTAAAGGGCTCATCGAGCAGCAGAATATCGGCCTTCTGCACCAGGGCGCGAGCCAGCAACGCGCGCTGCCGCTGGCCGCCAGAAAGCTGGCCGATCTGGCGCCCGCCCAGGTCTTCGATGCCCAGGCGCTTCAGCGTGGAGGCCGCCAGTTCTCGATCGCTTCGGCCGGGTCGGCGGATCCAGCCCAGGTGGACGTAACGGCCCGTGAGGACGAGCCGTTCGACCGTGACCGGAAACCGCCAGTCGAGCTCCCCGACCTGGGGCAGGTAGGCGACTCGGTGCCGCTGGGAGCGAAATGATCCGCCGAACACACTCACCTCGCCGCCTGTAGTCGGGACCAGCCCCACGATCGCCTTGAGGAGGGTTGACTTCCCGGCTCCGTTGGCACCTACCAGCGCGACCCGCGCGCCCGCACTAACCTCCAGGTCGAAGTCCAGCAAAGCGGGTGCGGCTGCCCCTATGTACTGCGCTGAGAGCTGTTGGGTAGCAACCGCTGGTTCGGCGCGGGAGGCCGTGGCTCCCTCGCCCCTCGCGAGGGAGAGCCTGCCCTCAGCTTGACGGGGGGGTTGGGGAGGGGGGGCGTCCCGTTCTCCGTCAGGCCTCAATTGGAGGACACTAGCCGGCGAGGGCGGAGACGATCGACGTGACGTTGTAGGTCATCATCGAGATGTAGGTGTCACCCGGCGAGCCCGGCCCACCAAGCGCATCCGTGTAGAGCGACGGCCCAACCGTCACGCCTGCCTCCTTGGCGATCGTCTGCATCAATCGCGGATCGGTCACATTCTCCACGAACACGGCGGGGACGCCTTCTGCCCGAATCGCGCTCACCAGCCGCGCAATTCGATTGGCCGAGGGCTGAGCATCCGTGAAGAACGAATCCAGCCCCACGCCAGCGATCTCGAAGCCGTAGCGGCGAGCGAAGTAGCCAAAGCTGTCATGCGACGTAACCAGCTTGCGGCGCTCCGGCGCCAGCGGCGCGACCTGAGCGAACACCCAGTCGTCGAGCTGCCGAAGCTGCGCCGCGTAAGTGTCGGCGTTTTGTGCGTAGAAGTCGGCATTTGCAGGATCGAAGGACGAGAGCGCATCGCGCACGTTGTAGGTCATCTGGATGTAGTTGCTGACGTCGTGAAAGATATGCGGATCGACGCCTTCTTCGCCGCCTTCACCACCCTGAATCAGGTCAATGCCGTTCCAGATCTGCACGCGCGGCGCGGCAGTATTCGCGCTGGTGTAGAGACGATCCAGCCATGGCTCTGAGCCCAGTCCAATTTCGAGGATTAGATTGGCCGACGCGATGACATTGACGTCGCGTGGAGTCGGCTCATAACGCTCCGTGTCGCGGTCGGGTCCTACCAGGGTGAGCGGGTCCACTCGATCGCCGCCGACGTTCCGGACGAGTTCGCCGACCATGCTGTAGGTCGCCACGACTCGAGGCTTGCCCTGGGCGAGCACGCTGGTGAGTCCGCACGCCGCGGGCGCCAGCGCTCCGATGAGCAGGATCAAGCTCACCCAGCGAGTGATCCGCACAGCCACTCCGATGTTTATCGTCGAGATATCGAGATGTTAAGATATCAGCTGATCGTGATGCTAGGATTTGGGCATGATTGGCTGGTATGATGGTCGCGAACAGTCAGGCACGGGGGAGCGCAGGAGCAATGATTCGGCCGATTAACCTGGTACCGGTAAAGGCCCGCCTCTTCCGTTCTATTGGTGACGAAGGTCGGCTGACGGTGTTGGAGGCGTTGCTGGACGGCGAGCGGCGCGTCCTGGAGTTGGCGCAGGATACCGGTCAATCGCAATCAACCGTTTCCACGCATCTGGCTCTTTTGCACGCCGCGGGACTGGTAACCCGCCGCCAGGACGGGCGCCAGGTCGTCTACCGGTTGGCGGACGTCACGATCGAGCGATTACTGCAGGCGGGGGAGGATGCCGTGTTTGCCACTTCTGCGCAGGAATTCGCCTGCACCAGCCCCTGCTGCACCGAAGGGTAACGTTCGCTCAGAAATGGGCCGTAGGGGCGGGACCTGTGCCCGCCCGCGTCCAGCCGCACTTCGTGCGGCGGGCGCCCACGGGTGGCGCCCCTACGATCCGTCGAGTCTTCGCTGCCTAAGCGGTCTCTTCGCGAAATAACCCTAGAGTTGCCAGCGCAGGCCGGTCGGTGATGGAATACAGGATCGAGTCCTGGTTGGCGCGGTTCTCGTGGTGGTGCCAGGTCCAGGGCGGCACGACAAGAATGTCCCCTTGCGACCACTCGATTCGCTCGTCCCCGACCTGGGTGACGCCTGAGCCCCGAAAAGCGTGGTAGATCGTGGTGCAGTTGTGGCGGTGA
>DASXTD010000345.1:0-13070 GCA_036505655.1 Chloroflexota bacterium | reverse complement strand
CGGAGGCGAAGGCGTCGCGGACTGCCTCCTCGATGACGACCCTGAGCTCCTCCCTAATCACCTACCAAAGCCAGCTAAAGCAGAAAACCATGAGTCGGCACCAGGCGCCGCCCCGCCGGATCCACGGCCAGCAAGAAGCCCTCCAGGGTGTGTGCGCCCAGGATCGCGTCCATTCCCGGGTGCCCGAAGCACACCGTATCGGGAGTCCTTCGCCCATCGATACGCACCCAGGTATGCCCAACATCGAATTCGATCATGCGGCCATCCCCCAACTCCAGCCGCACGCGGTCGGACGGCGTCACGCCGAGCTCATGCAAGATCGGCTCCGGGATAATCGAAAAGCTCGCGCCGGTGTCCACCAGAGCCTCGATGGACTCGTACCGTTGGCCGTCGGGATCGCCAACCTCGATCGGATAGGAGAATACAGTCATCGGTTCCCATTATATGGGGCGCCGGACGTGCGGCCACGGACCCTGACCGGTGGGCAAGACGCCGGCCGGTATGATGGGCGTATCAACATTTCGTCCCCGTAGGGGAGGGACCTGTGCCCTCCCGAAATGCGGGCGCCCTCAGGTGGCGGCCCCTACGGGCGGGAGCCAGCATTGGGCGACGATCAGCGACGGGTATTCTCAGTGGTGGGCACGTTGCCCGAGCCGGGCGGATACGCGGTGGCCAAATTCAGCCGCTCGGCCCGTCCCTACCAGGAATGGATCCGCGAGCTAACCCAGGAAGGCGCCAGCCGCTTCTACGAGCAGTTCTACTTTGCTTACGGCCACGCCTCAATCGCTGACCTGGCCCACCTGACGCTAGTCGCCGAGAACATCTCCATCGTGGCCGCCATCGAGGTGCTCGATGAGCAGCTGGTCGACGCCCAGGAGAGCTCCACCCGTTACCAGGACTTTCGACGTCGACGCTACTTCACCCCGCCCGAGGTCCGCGATTCGTCCCTGGCCAGCGCCTATACCGAGACCTGCGATCGTCTGTTCACGGCCTATCACACGCTCCACCAGGCCGTGGCGCGCTACTTCGCCGACCGCTACGCGGCGGAGCGCCCATCCGACATGCCCGATGACGAATATCAGCGCACCCTGCGAGCCCGCGCGTTCGACGTGGCCCGGTACTTACTGCCTTCCAGCACGCTCACCGGTCTCGGCTATCTGTGCAGCGCTCGCACGTTGGAGCGGCAAATCCGCCGTCTGGCCGCTAGCCCCCTGGACGAGATTCGGGGCATCGCGGGGGACCTCGGTCGGGCCGCGATCGAGCCCGCGTTCAATCCGCTGGCCTCGCGTATAGAGCCGACGCTCGCGCAGTTCGCCGCGGAGCACCCGGGCCCTGAGACCGACGAGCTTGCCGCTGCCGTCCGTGAGGCCACGCTGAGCGGCGCTGCAGCCGCTCCCACGCTGGTTCGGCACACTGAGCCTTCGGCATACCCACGAGCGACCCTGGAGGCCGCTCAGGCCGCTGCGCAGCACCTCCTGGCGGGCATTGGGCCCGACGGCTCCCGCGGCGTGAGCCTCGCTGATCCGGTCGATCCCACCCTGGAGCTGGCCGCCACCCTCCTCTACCGCGCCAGTCATCTCTCCTACGACCAGATCCTGGAACACCTGCGGCGCCAGGCGCCGCCATCACCCTCTCCCTCACCCTCCCCCGTCGAGGGGGAGGGGATGACACTCCCTCCCCCCTCGCGGGGGAGGGTTGGGGAGAGGGGGGCCCTGGTTGATACCATTGCCGGACTCGCGTACACCCACCGCGGGCCGCACGACGACCTGGTGCGCGAGGCCAGAGTCGGCTACCAACTGGTCTTCGACCTCTGCATCGACCAGGGAGCGTTTCGCGACCTGCACCGTCACCGCAATTGCATCCAGATCATCCAGGACTTCACGCCCGTCTATGGGTACGACGTGCCCGACGCCGTAGTCGAGGTCAGCCTGGAAGCCGAATATCGCACCCTCATGGACGAGTCCGGCGCCCTCGCGGTGCGCCTGGACGAGCAGCGGGCAGGCCTGGGCCAGTACGCCCTGCCGCTGGCGTATCGGCGCCGAGCGCTATTCAAGATGGACGCTGCCGAGCTGGCCTACATCGCCGAGCAGCGGACCACGCCCGCCGGCCATTTCTCTTATCGCGAGATCGCCTACCAGATGTACCAGGCGCTGCGTGAACGCCACCCCGCGCTCGCCGATCCCATCCGCGTCACCGACCCAGCCATCGAAGACTTCTTCGAGCGTTAGGGGCTTGCTTCAAGCTGTAACCGGGCCCCTAGCAGAGGCACTGACCCAGTTCGTTGCGCAATACGGACTGGTGGCGGTGTTCTTGCTCATGACCGCCGAGTCTGCCCTCATTCCTCTTCCCAGCGAGATCACCATGCCCTTTTCTGGCTTTATGTCCAGCCAGGGCCTGCTCCCATTCTGGGGCTGTGTGGCGGCTGGGGCGACGGGCAACCTGGCCGGTTCGTTGATCGCCTGGCGGATCGGGCTCAACGGGGAGGAGGCCGTGCGCTCCCTGGTTCGCACCCGCGGCAAATATGTGCTCGTCTCCGAGCGCGAGCTGGACCTGGCGCTCCGGTTCTATCGCCGGTACGGTTCCTGGATCACGTTCTTTTCCCGTCTCCTGCCGGTCATCCGCACGTACATCTCGCTCCCAGCTGGGATCGCCGAAATGCCGATCTGGCGCTTTTCGGTCCTCACCTTGCTAGGATCGCTCCTCTGGTCTACTTTCCTAGCCTGGCTCGGCGTCCTTCTGGGGGAAAACTGGTCATCCCTACACGCCTACTTCGAGAAAGCGGACATAGCCCTCGTGGGCCTGGTTGTCCTCGCAATCGTGCTCTACGTCGTCTACAAGCTGCGCGGCTAGGCCCCTGTCCCCCCGACTGGTTCAACTGGTATGCTGCGCTCGCAACTAGCCCCGAGGAGCTTCGCCCATGACCCGCCGCGAACGCCGCCGCCTCCTGCTCAGCCTAGGCATGTCCGCCATCGTGGCGGTTGTGCTTATGGGCGCCCTCTGGCTTCAGCTCCCCTTCTTGAAGTCGCTGCAAGCCTCGTTCACCGACATCCTGTTTCAGACGTGGTCAGGAGCGGGTCCGCGGGATGTGGCGCGCAGTGAGGTCATTCTCGCCATCGACGACGAAGCAATCGCCAAGCTGGGCCGGTTCGGCGAATGGCCGCGCCGCTACTACGCCCAGGCCGTCGATGCGTTGCGTGAGAGCTACGCGCGAACAATCGCCTTCGACGTCGGCTTCATCGAATCCAACGCGGACGACGACCAGGTAGCCGAGGCGATCAAGCGCTTCATCGCCGTCGCCCCGGAGGAGCTGCAGCGGGCTGGCGTGACGCCATTCCCCCGCAGCGTCATCATGCCACTCGTGGGCACCCCGGATGGCGCCGCGACTCTCCGCGCCGGCCAACTCGTGTCGTACCCGGACAAGCTCCAGCCAGTGCCAGTGTATATCGATGCTGTGACCATGATCGGACATGCCAACGTACTCCCGGACGAAGATGGCAGCATCCGCACTACGCCCCTTTTGATCAAAGCTGCAGATCAGACCGTCCCCTCCCTCGCCCTCGCTTCTGCTATGGCCTATCTGGGGCGCAGCCAGCAGCCGCCCACCCTTGATCCAGACGGCCGCGGGCTGGCCGCCATGGGCCGTTTCATTCCCGTCGATTCCCACGATCGCATGATCATCAGCTACCCAGGACCGCCGTCCCGGGCGCGCGATCCCGAGAACCAGACCGTCAAGATCGTCACCTTCAGCGACGTGCTCGAAGGCAAGTTTGATCCGGCCGACTTCCGCGACAAGATGGTGTTCCTCGGCTTGCTCGATGCCGCGGGCTTCGCCGACGACTACCAGGTACCTACTTCGGGCAAGGTGGGCAAGATGAAAGGGGTGGAGATCCACGCCCACACCTTCGCCACCCTCGTTTCGGCTCGCTTCTTCACCGACCAGCAGTTCCCGGTGACGGCCGCTTTCATCATCTTGCTCTGCCTGCTGGGTGGCCTCGCCGCCGCCCGTCTCAGCATCATTCCGGCCTTCATCGTGACCCTGCTAGGCGGCGGAGCCTACTTCTTCGGGGCGCTCGAGTACTCCGAGCTTTACTACGACCAGCTGGGCGTGGCGATTCCGAATCTCCTGTATCCGCCGGTGGCCCTCGTAGTGTCATTCGTATGCGTCACGGTCTACAGGGTGGTCTTCGAGCAGGCGGAAACCCGCGCCACGCGAGGCGCCATGGGCAAGTATCTCTCGCCAGGCGTCCTCACCGAAGTACTCAAGGACCCCGACGCGCTGAAGTTGGGCGGTGAGAAGCGGGTGATGACAGCTCTCTTTACGGATATTCGCGGTTTCACCTCCGTGTCCGAAAAGCTGGACCCCCAGGAGCTGGTTGCGCTGTTGAACGAGTACCTCACCGAGATGACCGACGTCGTCCACAAGTGGGAAGGCGTGCTGGACAAGTACATGGGTGACGCCATCATGGCCTGGTGGGGCGCTCCCGGCGAGCAGCCCGACCATTCCTACCGGGCGTGCCGGACCGCCATTGAGATGCGCCAGGAGCTGGCCAAGCTCCGGGTGGGCTGGGAGGCGCGCGGCGTTCCTCAGCTGGAAATGGGCGTAGGGGTCAACACAGGCCCGATGGTTTACGGCAACACCGGCTCGCGGGATCGCTTTGACTTCACGGTACTGGGCGACGCCGTCAACTTGGCTTCCCGGCTGGAGGGCGTCAACAAGGAGTACGGCTCCAACGTCATCATCAGCGAGTCCACGCTGGAGCAGCTGCGGCTGGTTGGCTCCCGGTCAGGCACCGCGGGTGCGCCGGTGGTGGCAGCCGCGATGGGCGGCGACGTAGCGGATGGGCATGACACTGGCGGCGGGGTGGCATTAGCCACCCGGCCCGCGGAGATGGGTGGCGGTTCGAATGAGGGTCATGACTTTATGGTCCGGCCGCTAGACCTCATCGCCGTGAAAGGCAAGACCGAGCCCGTGCAGATTTACGAGCTGATCGGCCTAAAGGGCGAGGTCGCGGACTACGTGCCGGAACTGGTCCAGGCCTGGGATCTGGCTCTCGGGCTCTACCGCGAGCGTCGCTTCAACGATGCTGCCGGTGCCTTCGACGAGATCATCGAACGGTTCCCGCATGAGAAGCCCACCCCAGAGCGCCCGATAACCCCGTCCGGCGTCTATGCCGAACGCTGTCGCGAAATGGCCGAAACGCCGCCGCCTGCCGATTGGGACGGCGTCTACGTCATGACCCACAAGTAGGTTCACCCCCACCCGTCCTTGGGCGCTGCGCGCCGGTGGCCGGCCTCTCCCCGAGGGAGAGGCGCGAGGCTGCTCCCTCTCCCCCTGGGAGAGGGTCGGGGTGAGGGTGACCGGATTTCCTAGCGAACCCTGATTGCTACTCTATCTCCGAATCGTTGATGTGGGGGAGCGGAAGGGCTGTGGCGTAGCCGTTGCCGTCGGGGGCAGGCGCGGTGGGGTGGGCGTCGCCACCACCAGGACAGTTGCGGTGGCCGGCGGTGCCGGCGTGGGTGTGTTGGTCGGCGGCGGTGTGGGCGTGGCTGTCGGCAGTGTCCAGATGTTGCGCCGCTCGCGCTGGGCCTCCCCTTCCGCTGAGCGCAGCACCACCGCATAGCGGGTATTTGCTCCCAGCGGGGCGAGCCGAGCCAGCCCTTCGCGCAACAGGGTGGCGTTGATCATGTCACCGCTCAGGAAGACATAGCGCAGTAAGAACCCGTTCGCATCGACGTCTTCCGAATCGGCCTCCAGCTCCACGGAGCGTCCCTCCACCAGAGCCACGTTGCGTTTCGCTGCGTCAACGCCAAACGGCTCGATGGGGCGATCGAACATCCCCGCGCCCGGCGAGCTCACGCCGATGTAGCGCACAGTCAGCCCGCCCTCGATCAAGAACGAATCACCGTCCCAAACCCGCAGCACCGTTGCCTGCTCGCGCCCTGGCAGGAGTGTCGGCACGGCGGTCGGCTGGGTTCCTTGCGGGGTGGGGGTGGGGAAGTCAGTCGGAATTGGAGAAGGACCCTGTGTTCGTGTGGCCACCGGCGTGGGGAGGAGTGATGTGGGTCTGCCCACGCAGCCGGACATGAACAGCAGTACCATGCCCATAGTAGCGACCAGGGCAGCCCGCCAATCTCGATCCCATTTCCACCCCAATTGCCTCAATCTTCCGCGGCCGGGGGCCGGATCGTGCGGGCGAGCCGCGACAGCGGATGGCCCTTCGCCCGCAAGTCCCAGGTATGGAACCAGCCAAACGGTGCCCTCTGCACCGTCAGCCCCGCTGCGAGCAGACTCACTGCAGTCGCTTCCAGGATGTCCCGGGCCGGCTCCACGGGGGCCGGCTCGGCGAACAGGTGCGCAAACGGCAATAGCATCACTTCGTCTGCTTTCAGTTGATCCGCCACCTTGCGAATCTCGGCTGCCGTTCCCTCGGCCACCTTGTCGGGGGCCGCCTCGTCCCCCCGCTCCACGCTCGCCAGTACGAGCAGCCCCGCGTCGATGCGCAGACTGGGGCTGGTCGGCGGCTCCACCAATGGAGATCGGCCCTTCTCCGTGATCGTGCAGGTGAAGGAGTCGACGTGCAGGATTAGCAGTCGCATGCGGTAGGGCCCGCGTGGGCCAGGCGGCAGGCTCCCCGGATCCGCGCCAACTTATCGTGGCCCGGGAGGCCGTTGGGGGGCAGAGCCCCCCAACTCCTCTAATTGGGCGGTCGGGCGGGCACCCCCTACCATTCGCTGAATCTCTTCCTGGAACGACGATAGGTCCGCGAAGGCTCGATACACCGAGGCGAAGCGAATGTACGCCACGTGATCGAGCTGGCGCAGCTTCTCCATCACCAGCCCACCCAGGGCCTGGTGATCCACCTCGGGGCCCTCTCCGCGCCGCAGCTCGGCTTCCACTTCATTTACCAGCTGCTCAATGGCGCCCGCGCTCACCGGCCGCTTAGCGCACGCCTTGGTGACGCCCGACCGCAGCTTTTCGCGACTAAAGGCTTCGCGCCGCCCGTCTTTCTTCACCACCACCAGCTCGGCGGCTTCCGCGCGCTCGTAGGTGGTGAAGCGAGCGCCACACTTGGAACAGCGCCGACGCCGCCGCGTTACCGACCGATCCTCAGAATCGCGGGTGTCGAGCACCTTGGTCGTGGAGGCAGCGCAATAGGGACATTTCATTTGTTCCCACCCGCCCGCCCGATTAAGGAGTTGGGGGGCTCCGCCCCCCAACAGCCCCCCGGGCACGACCGAATCAACAGCAATCGGAAATGCAGCGCCAGCTCCCTGGACGGGCGAGTCCGACTGTAATTTTAGGGGTTTAGACTGGAACGGAGCGCAGCGGCCCCGGGGCTCAGTCATGAGGGGTTGGGGAGTATCGGCCGTCGATGAGGGTGTAGACTTGGCGGCCCGGATTGCTCCGGCCATCCTTGACTCTGAGCTCTCAATTTCTACGAAGGAGATCCTATGCAGGGATCGCCGGTCCGCATCGCGCCCCTTGGAGGAGTAGGCGAATTCGGCAAGAACGCGACCCTCTACGAGTATGAGGGCAGCTTCTTGCTCATCGACGCCGGCCTCAAATTCCCCGAGGACGAGATGCTCGGCATCGACCTGGTCATTCCCGATTATCAGTATGTCGTCGAGCATGCCGATGAGCTGCGCGTCATCCTGCTCACGCATGCGCACGAGGACCACATCGGCTCGCTCCCGTTCTTGCTCCGCCAGCTGCCTGCTGCCAACCCGATTGTGCTGGCGGGCGCGGCCCTGACGCTGGGAATCGTGGACGTACGGCTGGGTGAGTACGGGCTCCGCGATCGGGTGATGTACGAAGAAATCCATCCCGCCGAGCTGCATCAGTTCGGGCCCTTCGGCGTCGAGTTCATCCACGTCACGCACAGCGTGCCCGACGCGGTGGCGCTCGCCATCCGATGCGGTCCAAAGATCTTCCTCCACACGGGCGATTTCAAATTTGACCCAACGCCCATCGACGGCGAGCCCGGAGACATTCAGCGTCTGGTCGAGCTTGGCAATGAGGGAGTCACCGCCCTCCTCTCAGACACCACCCGAGTCGAGGAGCCCGGACGGACACCGACCGAGCGGCTGGTCGCGGAGTCGCTGACGCGGATCATGCAGGAGGCCGAAGGGCGCGTCATTGTCACCATGTTCGCCTCCAATATCACGCGCGTGCGCCAGGTGATTTCGACCGCCAGCGACCTCGGCCGTCGAGCGGCCGTGGTGGGCCGCAGCCTACTGCGGAATCTCGAAGTCGCTCGGTCTCTCGGCCATCTGCCCGAGGCCACCAACCTCATCCTCGACCCTCGAGAGCTCCGTCACGTGCAGGCGGAGAACACCGTCCTCCTCACGACCGGTAGTCAGGGCGAGCCTACCTCGGCACTGGCACGCATCGCGGTGGACGATCATCCCGATATCCACATCCAAGCAGGAGACACGGTCATCGTGTCCGCGACCCCCATTCCCGGGAATGAGATTACGGTCTCGCGCACGATCAACAACCTGTATCGGCGCGGCGCGAAAGTGATCTCCCGCCGCACCGGCACGCCCGGCGAGCACGTCCATGTCTCCGGCCACGGCAGCCGCGAAGAGCTCCGCGACATGCTCACCTATGTGCGGCCGCGCTTCTGCATCCCGTTGCACGGCGAATACCGCAATTTGCTGAGCTATAAGACCCTAGCCCAGGAGGTCGGTATTTCAGCCGAGAATGTGCTGATGACCGAGATCGGCGAAGTGTGGGAGTTCGATGAGAACGGGGCGCATCAAGCGGGTACAGTGCCTTCGGGGGCAGTGTTTGTAGACGGCCTCACGCTGGGGGTGAGCAACGCGGTGCTCCGCGACCGCCACCACCTGGCCAATGAGGGATTACTCATCGTCACGGTGGCCGTGGGGGCCGAGACCGGCCAATTGGTGGCGGGTCCGGACTTCATCAATCGGGGCTTGTTCGACGACGACAGCGAGCACCTGAACCAGTTGATCCGCGAGGGCGGCACCCGCATTCGTCGCGCGCTGGCCAAGCTCACTGGCCGCCCCGAGCACAGCCTCATCGAATCGCGGATTCGGGAGGTTCTGGAGGGCTATCTCTCGTACCACACCCGCCGTCGCCCGCTAATCCTCCCGATCATCACCGAAGTCTAGGACTACTGAGCTTTCGGTGGCACGTGATCGGATGGGAAGCCGCGCAGCATTAGCACCGCGTGGCCGAGCACCGGCTGGAGCACTTCCAGACACTCGGTAACCCCCTTCGGACTGCCCGGCAAATTGACGATGAGCGTGCGGCCCCGCACCCCGACTACCTGGCGCGACAGCATCCCAAACGGCGTTTTCTGCACGCTGTACACCCGCATCGCCTCCGCGATGCCCGGCACCTGGTAATCGACGACCGAAGCAGTTGCGTCCGGGGTGACGTCGCGCGGCGAGATGCCGGTGCCACCAGTAGTGATCACCAGGTCAACCTTGAGCTCGTCTGCGAATCGGATTAGCTGGGCACGAATCTGCTCGCGCTCGTCGGCAATGAGTGCGCGCTCGACCAACTCGGCGCCGATAGTGGGCAGGAATTCCACGATGCGGTCGCCGCTGGTATCAGCACGCTCGCCGCGCGCACCCATATCGCTCATGGTCATAACGGCGGCTCGCAAGCTCTGTTGCTCAGGGGCGGCCGTCACGAGTCTTCTCCATCCAGACTGGGTCCCGAGACCACTCCGGTGGCGCTCCATTCGTTCATACCTCGCCCTCCCGGCGGTACTCACCTGACTTGCCGCCTGCCTTGTGGACCAGGCGGACTTCGTCGATCCGCATACCGCGGTCCACGGCCTTGCACATGTCATAGATTGTGAGCGCAGCCAACGAGACCGCGACCAGCGCTTCCATCTCCACTCCGGTCTTACCCACCACGCGCGCGGTCGCCTCGATATCCACGGCCGATTCGTCCCGGTCGATGCTGAAGCGTACGTCCACCCCCGTGAGCGGCAGCGGATGACACATCGGGATCAGGCCACCGGTTTGCTTGGCCGCCATGATGCCCGCTACCTGGGCCACCGAGAACACATCGCCTTTCGGAATGCCGCCTTGCTCGATGAGCGCCAATGTCTCCGGAGCCATCAAGATGCGCCCCCGGGCCGTGGCCTCCCGCATCGTGTCAGCTTTCTCGGATACGTCCACCATATGCGCTCGCCCGCTCTCGTCAATATGTGACAGGGAAGTCATCGAGCCCCCATCAGCTCATTGATGTTGGCTGCCACCGGACCGATGTCCAGCCCCTCGTACCCCATGAAGCGGGCCAGCTCCACTACGTTGTACTTCTGTCCATCGCGCCATAGCTCACGCAAGAACTTGCCCGCTTTTGGATTGCGGAACCAGTCATCGCCGAACTCGCGCACCAGGTAACCACGATGTTGGGCCTCGAAGATCCAGGCCCGCAGATAGGCGGCGCAGTAGAACCCGTCGTCCACGTCCGTAAGGTAGCCCTCGGGCCCGTAGCTGACTCCCAGGTGCGTCCGCATGAGCTCATCGTAGGTGCCTGGCAGATCGCCCGGCTCGTCTGTATCGTGGAGCAACTGCTCGTAGATGAGCTTGGTCGCGTAGCGGCGAAGCATGTAGAGCTTGTGGAAACCCATCAGCTGGCAGAAGCCAGCCGGAGCGTCGTATTCGAGATGACTATTTAACCAGGCGCGATCGTTGAGCAGATATTCGAGCAGGAAGGCGTAACTTTCCGTCAGCGAATCGTCACCCAGGTACCGATACGCAAAAGGGAGGGTGCGGTCGATGTTGGCGTAGTGCTCGGCATGTCCCGCCTCGTGGAAGAGGGCTTCAAAGTCTTGCTCACCCCCCGATGGCTTGATCACGAGTCGGATGTCGCCGGGAACCTGGATTACTGAGCAGAACGCGCGAGGCGATTTTAGCGGCCGCGACTCAGTATCTAGGTGAATCTGCGTCTGGTCCCCGAGATCGATTCCCAGCTCCCGCAGCGCGGCATGCAGCGACGGGAGCATGCGATCCGCTGGAAACCCCACGTCGTATTGGGGCGCCCGGAAGATGCGTGCCACGTCGCAGCGTCGACTGTCCTCCCGCAGGATATTCATCTCATGCAGGTAGGTATCGAGCGCGGAGAAGTACAGCCCACTGGTATCGGCCAGATATTGCTGCATCGTCTCCGTCAGCGTTTTAAGCTCGAGTTCTTTCAGATCATCGTAGAGTGCGATGTAGCCGGAGTGGCCAAAGCCCCGCCCGCCCCGTTGGAGCCGTTTCTCCCGATCCTCCAGCAGTGGGTTGAGCGACGCCATCACGCTCAGATATGCCTGCTCCATAGCGTGCCGGCGGCCGGCGTCGGCCTCGTTGGCGATCAGGATCGGCATCTCGCGATACGGCACCGGGCGGTCTTCCCAGGTGACCATTGCGGCCGCCTCGGCGGCTGCCAGCTTCTCGGAGAACCGCCGGGTCTCGGCAGACAGATTTCCATCAGCCACAAACGCCTGCACATAGCGGACTTGCTTGGCTTCGAGGTCCCAGGCGGCGAGCTCGTCGTACCGCTCGCCCTCGAAGAGATGCACGTAGTCGTCATAGATGGGCGTCAAGTCAAGCCCGGTCTTCAGACCGGCCCCGGCCAGGTAGTATTCGAGGTTGAGCCGTCCATGAAAGGCTTCGGCATCGTGAAGATATTGCTGCTGATCCAAGTGTCCCTCCGACCCGGATTATAGATTTGTACCCACCCGCCCGCCCGATTAAGGTATCTGGGGGCTCTGCCCCCAGGCCCCCGGGCCACGGATAGCTTGATTGGGTCCGCTCCCCAGGAGGAAGCACACTTTGGCGAGAGCGAAAGATGCCTACGACGTAGTTGTGATCGGTGGTGGGCCGGGCGGCTACACAGCCGCCATCCGAGCCACCCACCTTGGGCTCACCACCGCTCTGATCGAGCCTGACGCTCTGGGCGGACTCTGCCTCAACCGGGGCTGCATCCCCACCAAGGCCCTGCTTCACACCGCTGAAACGGAATCCGGGCCGGCTCCTAAACACGCGGCCTCGAGCTACCTGGAAGCAGTGAAGCTGCGTGACACCGCCGTAGCGCACCTTCTCCAGGGCCTCACAAACCTGCTCAAGACCGACGGCGTGACCCTGATCGCGGGCACTGGGCGGCTACTCGACGCGCAGACCCTCGCCATCTCTACTTCGGACGGCGAGCAGACCATCAGCTGCGCGAACTTGATCATCGCCACCGGTTCCCTCGCTACTCGGCCCCCTATTCCCGGCGCCGACCTCCCCGGCGTGATCGATAGCGATGGCGCCCTCGCTCTCGTAAGGCCTCCACGTCGAGCCGTCATCGTCGGGGGCGGGCCCGTCGGTGTTGAGTGGGCTGAGATCTGGCGGGCGTTTGGCAGCGAGGTCACAGTCGTCGAGCTGCTGCCCAGCCTGGTGCCCAACGAAGAGCCCGAAATCGGCCGCGAGCTGGCCCGGCTCTTTAAGCAGAAAGGCATCACCTGCCTGCTTGGAGCCCAGCTGCGCGAGATCCGAACCGCCAAGAAAGTCCTCTCCGCGACTGTGCTGGCCAGCGGCGAGGAGCGTGCAATCCCGACCGACATCGTGCTGATGGCCACCGGGCGGCACCCCAACGTCGACAACCTCAATCTAGAGGCTGCTGGCGTGGCGCTCGGTCCGCATGGGATTGCCACTGACACCTTCATGTGCACCAACGTGCCGCACATCTATGCCGTCGGCGACGTCACCGGCAAGACGATGCTCGCCCATGTGGCCTCGCACCAGGGCATTGTGGCTGCCGATGCCATCTCGGGCCACGGCCACGCGGAGCCCTTCCACGATCACGGCATGCCATCCGTCGTCTTCACCGACCCTGAGATCGCCAGCATCGGCCTGGGGGAGAAAGCGGTAGCGGAGCTCGGCTTTCCGATTCGAATCGGCCGCTTCCCGTTCGCCGCCAGTGGGCGGGCCCAGGCCACCGGCCAGACGGATGGATTCGTGAAGATCGTGGCCCGCGACGGCTCCAACGAGATCCTGGGCATCCACATCATCGGGCCGCGCGCCGGGGAGCTGATCAGCGAGGGCGCACTGGCGCTCCGCCT
>DASXTD010000344.1:0-2560 GCA_036505655.1 Chloroflexota bacterium | reverse complement strand
CTCGTAGTTCAACTCGCAGATCGTGCCGAGCTCGAGCTCCCAGTCGGCGCCGTCCACACCCTGGATTTCATTCAGATCATCAAGCTCCGCAATAAACTCGCGGAGATCGTTGTAGGGCAACTGAACCTCCATTTCGATGGTGCAGGGCAGAGCCCCTGGGACGCGGACCCTTGGACCGCGCGATCTCCCCCATTCCACTTACAGGCGTGCTCTATACCACACGCTTCGCGGCGCCTGCTATGCACCAAATTTTCGTCGGCATAACAAAACGTGATGTGGCGACACACTGACGCGAGCGGACTGGGGCGTATGATCCAGCCAACTTTACCGTCTGTTTCCAGGTGACAACGACCCACGGGCAAGATAGGGGGAGACTGATGCGCGCACTGCCTCTTGCTGTCCTGACATTGGCGGTATTGATGACGGGTTGTAGCTCAGGGGGCCCAACCGCGGGCAGCCCAGTGAATCAGGCGGCCGCGCCGGCGGCGCAGCGCGTGCTAACCGCATCAGTTGCGCTGGAGCCAGGCTTCATCGCCGGGCTGTCGCCCCTCCCGGCGCGGAATGCGACCGACTTTTACCAGCGAATCTTCAACGCGTTCCTGGACCTCTACGACGATCAAGAGCGGCCGCTGCCCTATCTGGCCGAAGCGCTTCCCGCGCTGAACACGGATACCTGGCAGGTCTTCCCGGACGGCACGATGCAGACCCGCTACCACCTCAAGCCGAATCTGGTGTGGCACGACGGATCACCCTTGGTGGCCGACGATTTCGCCTTCTCATACCAGGTAGCTACCACGGCGAACGGGTTCCGAACCGCCGTCGCCCCCTACACGCTGATGGACAGCGTAACTGCGCCGGATGACCGGACGATCATCATCCACTGGAAGAGCATTTATCCGGACGCGTCGGTGCTGCTGGTCGGGGACGTGAAGTTCGGCCTCGTCCCCATGCCAAGAAAAATTCTAGAGCAGACTTTCAGCCAAGGGGTCGAGGCAATTCAGAACTCGACGTATTGGGCGCACGATTTCGTGGGCGCCGGGCCGTACAAGGTGGACAAATGGGACACCGGCAATTACTTGGAGGCCGTAGCTTTCGATCAGCACATACTCGGACGGGCGAAGATCGATCGCATTCGGCTGCTGTTCATCTCGGATCAGAACACCGCCTTTGCTAACATCCTGGCCGGGTCCACGGACGTCGCCCTGGACTCGATCGGCTTCTCCCACGTATTGCAGCTGAAACAGGAATGGGCGGGGACCAATAAGGGGACCGCCGGCGTCACCCTGGCTTCCTTCACCGCCGCCTACATTCAGCACCGTCCTGACTACGCCAAACCGGCCGCAATACTCGATGTGCGCGTGCACCGTGCGCTCGCCGACGCGATCGACAAGCAGACGTTTGCAGACACCATCTGGGCTGGAGAGCTGCAGCCGATAGACACGATCTTCTCTCGGTCGGCGGACTACTACCCAATCATCGATAAGGCCATCACCAAGTATCCGTATGATCCGCGCACCAGCGAGCGCCTGATGACCGAGGCTGGCTATACGAAGGGGGCGGATGGCTTCTACACGAGTCCCACCGAAGGAAAGCTGACGTTCGGGTCTCAGACTCCTATCAGGCGCCCCGAGCAGCCGGCGCTGGCCGCCAACTGGCGCCAGGTGGGATTCGACTTCGCAGAGCGCGAGCTCTCCCCCACCGAGGGCGTTGATGCCGAGATCAGGGCGACGTTTCCCTCCATGTTCATCAACCCGGCCGGTCTCAACGAGGTCCAGCAGACTGCCGTCTACCACGGCACCGAAGTGATGAGCCCAGATCGAGGCTGGCGGGGAGAGAATGTGCCGGGTTACAGCAACCCGGCCTACGATCGACTGTGGGATGCCTGGAGCATCACCTTGGACCCCAACCAGCGGACTCAAATTCGGGCCCAGATGGCGAAGATTCTCAGCGACGATCTGCCGTCGATCATGCTGACTGCGAATCCGAACGCCCACGCTTTCCTATCGACCGTGAAAAATATCGCTCCAACCACACCGTACAAGACGACTGGTCGTATCACCTGGAACATCGACAAATGGGAGCTCGCATGAAGGAGAGCAGGTTGCAGATATCTCGGATTGGGACCCTCGCGGCGGCGGTGCTGATGATTGGCTGCAGTCAGGCCGCCCCCAGCACCTCGAGCCCAACTGGCCAGGGCGCGCCCTCGGCCGGGGAGAAGGTACTCACCGTGTCGATTGCGCGAGAGCCTACATTCCTGGCTGCCCTGGCGCCGTTACCGTCGCAGCAGGCGAGCGATTTCTATGTGCGATCGTTCAACGCCTTCCTCGAGCTCTACGACGGCCAGGGCAAGCCGATGCCGTATATGGCCGAGGCTCTTCCGTCCCTCAACACCGACACCTGGCAGGTCTTCCCCGACGGGCGTATGGAGACCCGCTACCACCTCAAGCTTAACCAAGTGTGGCACGATGGTCAGCCTTTGACGGCAGACGATTTCGTCTTCACGCGCGAGGTGTGGGCACCGTCGAATGGCTTCCGGACCGCGGTAGTGCCATACACATTG
>DASXTD010000343.1:0-4543 GCA_036505655.1 Chloroflexota bacterium | reverse complement strand
ACCGCGGCCGTGAGTTCGGGACCTTGATTCATGAAGTCACCGAGGGCCTGCAGCACTTCTTTCAGACCAGCAACGACCTGTTTATCTTGACCGGATCAGGCACCGGGGCGCTGGAGGCGGCGATCGTCAACATGCTGTCCCCTGGCGAGCATGTGCTGGCCGTTTCCATCGGAAACTTCGGCGACCGCTTTGCGAGCATCGCACGCGCCTTCGGCGTGAAGGTGACGAAGATTGACTTCCCTGGGGGCAAGGCGGCGAACGTGGATGGCGTGGCCAAGGCGCTGGATGAGAACCCCGATATCACCACGGTGCTGGTCACCCATAACGAGACATCCACCGGTGTCACCAATCCGCTCGAGCCTATCGCTAAGGTGGTGAAGGCGCGGAACAAGCTCCTGATCGTCGATGGGATCAGCTCGGTCGGCTCGGTCGATCTCAAGACCGACGCCTGGGGCTGCGATATTGTGCTGAGTGGTTCTCAGAAGGGCTGGATGGTTCCTCCGGGTCTGGCCTTTGCTTCCGTCAGCCCGTTCGCCTGGGAGCGCCACCGGGAGGCCAAGCTTCCTCGCGCGTACTGGGACTTCGCGGAGGCCAAGAAGTACCTACAGCACGCGCACGGCGAGACTCCGTGGACGCCAGCCGTGAGTATCTTTTATGGGCTGCGAGTTGCTCTGGGCATGATGCGTGAGGAGGGGCGAGAGGCTATCTTCGCCCGCCATGCCCGCGTGGCGCAGAGGTGCCGCGACGCGGCTCAGGCCATGGGGCTGAAGCTCTTCGCGGATCCGCAGTACGCCTCCAACACCGTGACCGCGTTCTACACGCCGGAGGGAGTCGACTCCCGATCCCTGGCCGAAGAGCTTGAGGACGAGTACGAGACGGTGGTCGCCCTGGGCCAGGGCCAGTGGGCCAATGCAAGCCTGCGCATCGGCCACTTGGGCTGGGTCACCGAGACAGACATCGACTTGACTATGGAAGCCGTCGGCAAAGTGATCGGGAGAAAATGACCCCTCCCCCCAACCCCCTCCCCTGCGAGGGGAGGGGGAGAAAGAAAGCTCTGGGGCCTTTGCGCCCAGCCCCCCGGGGACGAACCCGGCGCCGGTGCCTTCCATGGCAGGTAGTGCCCTCAGAGTATGAGGTCTAATATCGCTTGTCTCGAATATTGGTTGTTGACCCCATTGCCGAGGACGGCATCGAGGCCCTCAAGCGCCAACAGACGGTAGACGTTCGTCTGGGGCTGAGCCACGAGGAGCTGCTCGACATCCTCCCCACCTATGAGGCCTTGGTGGTACGCAGCGAGACCAAGGTCACCGCCGAAGTGATCGCCGCCGGACAGAAGCTACAGGTTATCGGCCGGGCCGGCGTCGGAGTCGATAACATCGACGTCGAAGCAGCGACCGCCCGCGGGATCGTCGTCGTCAATGCCCCCTCCGGCAACACCATCGCGGTGGCGGAGCACACACTGGGGCTCATAATCGCGGCTGCACGAAACATTACTCAGGCATCGGCCGCGCTCAAAGGCGGGCGTTGGTCCCGCGCCGAGTTCATGGGGGTGGAGATTCGAGGTCGCACCTTGGGCGTTATGGGTCTGGGCCGGATCGGAACCGAAGTGGCCAGGCGGGCCGTTGGCTTCGAGATGGACGTAATCGCACTGGATCCTTACATCCCGCAGGAGCATGCAAGCCGGCTGGGCGTTCAGATGGTGGACAAGGACACTCTGCTGAAGCGCTCCGACTTCTTGAGCCTGCATGCGCCGGCGACGCAGCAGACCGCCCATGCTATTGGGGCGGATGAGCTGGCCCAGATGAAGCCGACCGCTTGGATCGTGAACTGCGCGCGCGGCAGCCTCATCGATGAAGCCGCCCTTCTCGAGGCCCTCGATAAGGGAACGATTGGCGGCGCGGCACTGGACGTGTTTAGTGTCGAGCCGGCGAATGAAAATCCACTCGTACGCCATCCGCGAGTGATTGCCACCCCGCATCTCGCCGCCAGTACTCAGGAGGCCCAGACCAACGTAGCAGTGGAGCTGGCCGAGCAACTCATCGCGGTCTTGGAGGGCCGATCCGCCCCTTATGCGGTCAATGCCCCCATGATCCCGCCGGAGGTCGCGGGCATCTTAGCGCCCTTCATTTCGCTCGCTCAGACGCTGGGAAACGTATCCACCCAGCTGGCGGCCGGGCAGACTAAAAACGTAGAGCTCACCTACACGGGAGAGATCGCGGAGCACGACACATCGGTGCTGCGAGCCGCGGTCATCCGGGGCCTGCTGGAATCAATCTCGGATGAACCGGTCAACCTGGTCAACGCCGCTGTCGTGGCTCGCAAGCGGGGATTACACATCGGGGAGCAGAAGAGCAGCACTGCAGAAAACTTCACGAACCTGATCACCGTGAAGGTGGAAACCGACCTGGGCACTTCGGTCGTTGGAGGCACGCTCATCAACGGTGAGCCTCATATTGTGCGCATCGATGACTACTGGGTGAATCATGTGCCCACGGGCGGCCAGGTGGTGCTCATCAGGCACGTTGACCGTCCGGGCATGATTGGCAAGGTGGGCACAATCCTCGGTGAAGCGGACATCAACATTTCCTCTATGCAGGTTGGGCGTGCGCGGGCACGCGGTCCGGCCCTGATGCTGCTTTCGGTTGACGACCCCGTTTCATCCGAGGCGGCCCAGCGCATCCAGGACGTAACCGATCTCACGTACGTCAAGGTAGTGAGAATCTGAGAGGGCGCATCGACCATTGGCGGCGGCGTAACGGGCTGGTTTTCGAGGGAATCAGATGGCCCTCGGTGCTGTACCAGGCGGTGGCCTGGTACAGCGGTCTGAGTGATGCTCGGGCGGGGCTCTTTCATATCACGGCGCTGCTGTTCGCTGCGGCCACCGCCTTCTATCTGTTCGGAGCGGCCAACCTGCTGGCGGGCGAACGCGGAGGGGGCGCCGGCCCCGCCATGGCTCTCCCCAATACCGAGCCGACGGCAACGCCCAGCCTTCCCACCGAGACGCTCCTCCCGACGCTCCCGCCCAGACCCACGGTAACTCTGCCGCCAGCCGTAATCGAGCGACCCTTGCCGACCCGTGTGCCGCCTCCTCCTGTCGTACCGACCGAGCCGCCCGTGCTACCGACTGACACACCCGTCCCGCCAACAGTGCCGGCCGGCACTCCGCCTACCATCGTGGTTATCACCGCCACTCGAATACCTGTGGCGCCCACGGTACCGACCGTCCAGCCCACCGCGTCCCCTTCCACCGGGGTGGGGCAAATCTCTACCCTGGTGCCATCTCCGACCCGGGCGGTGCCTGCGGTGCCCACAGCAACACCGCCACTGGTCGGCGCGACGATCGTCGTCCGTTAAAGGAGACCGGCCCTAGCGCGTATACTTCCTTACTAAGCGCTGGGACACCTCCATGCGACAGAAGGACTTCCTCTCCATTGATCAGCTCACCGCAAAAGAGCTGATCGGTTTGGTGCGGCTCGCGGCACAGCTCAAGCAGGGGCACGCTATCCGGGAGAAGCCGTTGGCCGGACGCACCATTGCGCTGCTTTTTCAGAAACCTTCGCTTCGAACGCGGGTTTCTTTCGAGGTGGCGGCATCGCAACTCGGAGCGCGTCCGCTCTATCTATCGCCGGCCGAGGTAGGTCTCGGCGAGCGCGAGGACGTGGCGGATGTGGCGCGCGTTTTGAGCCGTTACGTCGATGCCATCGTGGCGCGGACGTTTTTCCATGAGGACATCGAAGCACTCGCGCAGCATTCGACAATTCCGGTGATCAACGGCCTGTCCGATCGAAGCCATCCGTGTCAGATCCTGGGGGACCTGCTCACGATCGAGGAGAAGCTTGGACACATCGAGGGGGTTACGGTCGCCTTCGTGGGGGACGGCAACAACGTAGCGCGCTCGCTAGTGGAGGCGGCCCCCCGGGCCGGACTTAAGCTGCGAGTGGCAACGCCGGTCGGCTACGAGCCCGATCAGGAAGTCGTGGCCGCGGCCCTGGCCGTCGATCCCCAATCGGTGGTCGTTGGTAACGACCCCGCCGTGGCCGCCGAAGGAGCTGACGTCCTCTACACGGATGTATGGTTCAGCATGGGCCAGGAGGCGCAGCGCGAGTCGCGGGTCCATCTCTTCCCCCCTTTCCAGGTGAACGCCAAGCTGGTGAGTCGAGCAGCGCCGCACGCCATTGTGATGCACTGCCTACCTGCTCACCGGGAGGAGGAGATCACGGGTGACGTGATGGAAGGGCCGCACTCGGTAGTGTTCGACCAGGCAGAGAATCGTTTACACGCGCAGAAAGCGCTGTTGTTTGATCTGCTCGCCAACGGGCCTGACTAGCTCTCCATGAACGACCTGCTCGATCCGATTCGGTCGACCCTGGTTGGGTTCGATCTGCGCAGCGCAGTGGATATCTTGGTCGTTGCCGCGATCGCGTACGGTCTACTGTCCTTGATCCAGGGCACGACTGCGGTCCCGCTCACGCGCGGAATCGCACTCGTCTATCTATTGGGCTCAGCCGCCAGCAACTGGCTGGGGCTGACCATGCTGGGATGG
>DASXTD010000342.1:0-5161 GCA_036505655.1 Chloroflexota bacterium | reverse complement strand
CGTGCTGGCCGGGATCTATGGCGGCTCCAACGACATTTATATGCTCGGCTTGGGGTGCAGTTCAGCCTCAGAGGTTCAGGAGCGCTGGCACCAGGCGTTGGCCCACCCGATTGACCCGGTGATCGTGGAGGACGGTCCAGTTCATGAGGAGATCCACACCGGGGCGGAGCTAGAGGAGCTAGGGCTGGAGGCGCTGCCGGCGCCGGTTGAGGAGCCCGGCTTTAGCGCCATGATCCGCACCGGCACCCCCATGGTAACCCGCGACCCCGTCACCAGGAAGCGCAACGTGGCCGCCTTCAACGCATTCTTCCGCTCCCGCACCCGGATGGTGGGTGGGTTCGGCCTCTACCGCCAATCCTTCCGGCATTTCCTCGCCTACCGAGAGCGGGGCGAGAAGTGCCCGGTGGCAGTCGTGGTTGGATCTTTGCCGAACCTCATGGCAACTTCCTCGGCCGATGTGCCGCCCGAAATGGACGAATACGCCGCGGCCGGCGGCCTGGTGGGCGAACCCATGGAGCTGGTGCGTTGTAAGACCATCGATCTCGAAGTTCCGGCCACCGCTGAGCTCGTGATCGAAGGCTGGTTCGACCCGGACATGATGGAGGTTAGGGCGCCCTTCGGCGAGTATCCCGGCTTCATCAACACCAGCTGGGATCAGTGCCCGATCATCCACGTCTCCGCCATTACGCATCGGAAGAATCCCATCTTCACGCCGATCCTGGTTGGGTTTCCGCCCAGCGACACTGCCGTTTTGAACGCCCATGCCCGGGCGGGGCTCGCTTATCACAATTTGCGCTACGAGCATCAGCTGCCAGTCACTGGCGTCGAGTACCCGGGGTCCACAGGCAGCCAGATGTGCGTGATCCGGGTGGAGAAGGGCGCACGCGACCGCGCTTGGGAGATCCTCGAGCTGGCGGCCAAGGGTTCTGGGTGCAAGTGGTTCGTCGCCGTTGACGAAGACATCTATCCATCCGAACCCGAGCTGCTGCTGTGGGCGCTGTGCCACAGTATCCACTCGCCCCAGGAGTCGATTCGTTTTCAGCGCCGCTGGGGTGGTGGACTCGATCCATCCGTGGCGCCCCTCGACCATGGCAACGACGACGTGTCACCTCTGACCATGACTCTCATCAACGCGGTGCGACCATGGGCCTATCCGCCCGTCGCGCTGCCGGCCCAGGAATACATGGAAAAGGCCTTAGAGCGATGGCAGCGGACCCCGGGGGCGCCGCGGCTGAATCTCAGGCCCCCCTGGTACGGCTACGAGCTGGGGTATTGGCCGCAGGAGTACGCCGAGCTTGCTCGACTCATTGAAGAGGGCGACTTCATTCAAGCCGGCGAGCTGCTGCTCGAGTACCAAACTCCTTTGACGGATGCGGCCGCTGAGCAAATGATGCAAAAGGTACGAGAGCGCGGATAGGCAGCGGAGCGACTAGCGGAGCGGTTGCGGCGTCCAACCTCCGAGGCGAGTATGGTGACGGCCGTCAAAAGGAGAACCCTTGATGACTCGAAGGATGTTCGTTTTGTTGGTTCTCGTGTCGGTAATAGCAGCTTGCGGTCCTTCGCCAAACTCGAAGAGCCCCACCCTCTTGGGGCCAAGCGGTCCGCCTCAGGCGGATCAGCCGGCTCGCACGCTGGTCGCGGTCGTGCAGGTCGAGCCCAAGACCCTGGCCGCTCGAACCTTTGCCCAAACCAATGTGTCGTCCAATCTCTCGCGACGCCTTTTCAATGCCGATCTAGCGCTGGTGGATGACCAGTCGAATGCCTTTCCTTATCTGGCCGAGGCGCTCCCTCAGCTTAATACCGACAGTTGGAAGGTCTATCCCGATGGGACCATGGATACGACCTATCGCTTGAAGCCCAACCTGGCTTGGCACGATGGCACGCCCCTGAGCGCGGACGCATTCGTTTTCTCCTGGCAGCTTTACTCAACCCCCGAGCTGGGGCAGGCGAGCTTGCTCCCGATCAAAGTAATCGCCAGGGTGGAGGCGCCGGACCAGCGGACCGTCCTGATTCGTTGGGCGCAGCCCTATGCGGCCGCGGGCGCTCTACAAAGCCTCGGATTCAGCGCGCCGATCGGCTTGCCGCCCTTGCCGCGTCATATCCTGGGCCCGTCCCTGGAGTCAGGTGCTGATGCTTTGCTGAATAACCCATTCTGGACCAGCGGCTACGTGGGGTTGGGGCCCTTCAAGCTCGACCAGTGGCAGCCAGGCACGTTTATCGCGGCCGCCGCCTTCGAACGCCACGCCTTGGGCGCTCCCAAGATTCAGCAAATCAAGCTCATGTTCGTTCCCGACGCCAGTACTGCTCTGGCCAATATCCTCGCGGAAGATGCCCAGATGACGGCGGACTCTGCACTGGGTCTGCAGCAGGCCGTCACACTGTTTCGTCAGTGGCCGGCCGGCCGCGGAGCGATGATTCCCAACTTCATTCAGTGGCTAGCGGCGCATTTCCAGGGCCGCTCCGATTTCGTGAGCCCCGCCGCTCTCAAGGATGTCCGGGTGCGGCAGGCCGTCGCCTACGCGGTCGACCGCGCCGCCATCAATGATGCCCTGTTCGATGGCCAGTACCCAATTGCCGATAGCGTGTTCGCCCCCACGTCAGACCTTGGGCGGGCCGCCGACGCAGCTGCCAATAAGTATCCGTTCGATCTCGGCCGAAGCGAACGGCTCATGGTGGAAGCGGGATTTACCAGGGCGCCCGGTGATATCTACCTTGGTCTCAGTGGAGAGAGGTTCTCTGCCGAAGTACGGACCGGCAGTGCCTCCAATGTCGAAATGCAGTCCGCCCTGGCGAGCGGCTGGCGGCAGGCCGGATTCGACTTCACTGAATATGTCGTGCCGACGGCCCAGTCCCAGGATGTGCAAATCAAATCGACCTACAGTGGGATCCAGATCTCGGCTACCGCCAACGGAGAACCCGGGCTCAACAGCATGGGCACGGGCAACGTTCCCACCGCCAACAACCAATGGCGAGGAAACGCCTGGGATGGGTACGCAAATCCCGAGTTGGATCGACTGATCGCAGTGTTCAGTGTGGCCCTGGACCCATCGCAGCGGACCCGAGCTGCCGCGGACATCGCAAAGCTGTACAGCGTGGAAGTCCCGGCCATCTCACTCTTCTTCCCATTCAGCCCCTGGGTGTTCACCTCTGACGTGAGCGGACCCAAGCTGCGCCCCGGGGAGAACAACGTCGCCTGGAACGTTCACGAGTGGGAGTGGAGCAGCCGATGAGCCGAGCCATGTTTGTGCCTCTGCTTCTGGTTTGGCTGGGAGCAAGCTGCGCCCCTCCGCCCAGCTCGAGCAGCCCGGCATCATCCCCGGCCACTAGCCCCGCCCAGCCCGCCCGCACCCTGGTCGTGTCGGTCCCGTCGGAGCCCAAAACCCTGGCCGCCCGCATCATCGGCCAACCCGCCACCGGCGGGTTGATCTTCTCCAGACGCCCGTTCAATGCCGATTTGGCGCTGGTGGACGACCAGTCGAACGTTTATCCGTATCTCGCCGAGGGACTCCCTCAGCTCAACACCGATAGTTGGAAGGTCTTTCCCGATGGAACCATGGATACGACCTATCGTTTGAAGCCGAACCTGGTCTGGCACGACGGCGCGCCCCACACGGCGGACGACTTCATTTTCTCCTGGCAGGTCTATTCCACACCGCAGATCGGCCAGACCAGCTCGGTGCCGATCAGGCTCATCGCCAACGTGGAGGCGCCGGACGAGCGGACCGTCCTCATCCACTGGAGACAACCGTACGCCACCGCTGGCGCTCTGCAAAGCCTGGCCTTGAGCGCACCCGTCGGCTTGCCCCCGCTGCCGCGTCATATCCTGGGCCAGTCCCTGGAGGCAGGGGTCGACGCACTCCTTAATAATTCGTTCTGGACCAGTGGCTACGTTGGCTTGGGGCCCTACCGACTCGACCGATGGGAGCCCGGCGGGTTCCTCGAGGCATCAGCCTTCGAGCACCACGCGCTAGGTGCTCCCAGGATTCAGCGCATGAAAATCCTGTTCATGACCGACGCCAATACCGCTCTAGCCAGCATCCTCTCCGGTGAAACCCAGGTGGCGGCGGACCAGGCCTTGCCTCTGCCCCAGGCGATGACCTTCTTGCAGCAGTGGCCGGCCGGCGAGGGAATCATGGTCCCGGCCTTTGTCTCATGGCTCGCCGCTCATTTTCAGGGCCGTTCCGACTACGTGAACCCCGCCGCCCTGCAAGATGTGCGGGTTCGGCAAGCCCTGGCCTATGCGGTGGACCGCGTTGGCATCAACGACTCTCTCTACCAGGGCCAGTTCTTCGTTGCAGACAGCCTGTTCCCGCCTACCTCCGACCTTGGGCGAGCCGCCAGCGCGGCGGTGACCAAATACCCCTTCGACCTGAACCGAAGCGCCCAGCTCATGGCGGATGCGGGGTTTACCAAAGGGCCCGGGGAAATCTACCTGGATCGCAATGGGGAGAGATTCTCCGCTGAGGTGCGAGCTAGTAGCGGGTCGGTTGTCGATGCCCTGGGAGCGATCGCAAGCGGCTGGCGGCAAGCCGGATTCGACTTCCAGGAATTCGTGGTGCCGGCTGCCCAGGCCCAGGACCTCCAGGTCAAATCCACCTATTCCGGGGTCCAGCTCTCGCCTACTGCGAACGGAGAGAGCGGGCTCAACAGCATGGGCAGCGGCAACGTTCCCACGGCGAGCAACCAGTGGCGGGGGAATGCCTGGGACGGCTACTCAAATCCCGAGCTGGACCGCCTGATCGGGGTCTTCGGCATGGCCCTGGACCTTGCACAGCGGACCCGCGCGGCCGCGGACATCGCCAAGCTGTACAGCACCGACGTCCCCGCCATTTCGCTGTTCTTCCCAGTTACTCCGTGGGTGTTCACTTCTGAGGTGAGCGGACCCCAGCCGCGCCCCGCGGAGAACAATGTCGCCTGGAACCTTCACGAGTGGGCGCTCAGGTAAACTCTCAGCCGTCATTCCCGCGAAAGACAGCTGAAACGCTAGCCGCGAGGTGTGCCGCCCGGCCGCCGGCGCCGCGCCCCCATTGCTATACTGCGGCCAAGTCTCGCGTGGAGGGAGCGAAATGGGGACCCACCGAAAGATGTGCCTGGGCGCCGTCGACGGCGTAGTGGTGCTCTCGGAACAAGACAGCGGTTGGCACGTGGCAGGGTCCTCGCT
>DASXTD010000341.1:0-7638 GCA_036505655.1 Chloroflexota bacterium | reverse complement strand
CGTCGAGGTCGCGCGCCTTGGCGCGGAAGGCGGCGTCGCCGAGGCGCTCGGTGAGGCCCGTGGAGTCTGCAATGTCAGTCATCAGGTCGTATTCACTACAAATACGAAACGACGGTTCAGCGTCATAGTAGCCGTCAGTGTATCAGGCGAGCGCCGTCCTGCCGGGGGCCGGGAATCGTTTAGTATACGAGACGATGACCGAACACGCGTTTGACAACTACTATGACCTCGAATCATACCTGTTCACAACGGTCGGCCCTAGGTTTCATCAGCAGGGCCACCTATCGGCACTGGACTTCTTCTCCATCGTCATTTGGAAGGCGAATCGGGCAAAGTCCAGGATAGCTGCGAACCTTCTGACCAGTGGACACGCCGATCTAGACTCTGCTGTGTATGAGCTCACACAGGGCATCGCCAATGAGGGAACACCCAAGGACAGGCTACGCTATGTTCTACAGCAATGGGGATTCAAGCTACCCATCACTTCCGCTCTTCTTACCGTTCTCTACCCGAAGGATTTCACTGTTTACGACATGCGGGTTCGTGGCGTTCTGGGGTTCCGGCAACTAGAGAACATCAGGGACTTCGATAACCTATGGCGGGGCTACGAGGAGTTCAAACAGGCGGTGATGGAGGCAGTTCCAGAGAGGACAACGCTTCGAGATGCAGACCGCTACCTGTGGGGCAAGTCTTTCTATCAACAACTGGTGGCGGACATCGAACGACGATTTGGCGGCTAAGAGCTGCGAAGCATCGTTCAAATACGGCTACAATCTCACGACGCCGTCCTGCGAGGCGGCGTTTTCGTTTCGTCAACAGAAGGAGGTATCGCTAATGGTGGCAAAGGCGCGACGCGCTAAATCCGACGAACCGCTAAAGGTGCGGTTCGTCCTCAACGGCAAGGATTGGGACGACTGCACCGAAGAGGAGCGAGACCAGTTTCGCGCTCACGCTACACGCGTTGCTCTAGACGTGTCCCTTCGCTCTATCGAAAAGCGATACGACACTCGGCGTGATGTGCGGCCGATTCACCCTCACTTACCGCAAGGCTGAACTCCTCGCGGCCCAATTGGGAGTACCGGTTGAGTCGCCCCTCGATTACCGGCCCCGCTAACCCAGGATCACACGGTCAATGCCCCGGTCTCCGTTTTCTTCCGCGAACCCGATCTTGTATTGTGCCCATGACTTCCGACGCTGGCCGAAGTTCAGCTCAGGCTAATATTTCAGCGAATTCACGATCCGTTTCCGCCAGCTGGGCTCGGATGATCGTCTGGCCGAGGACCCGGAGTGCAGGCGCGTCGCCCGCGCTGCGCCTGAGGACCTCTGTGAGTAGCTCGTCCGTGGTCGACGTAGCCACACTGTCTCCGAACGTTTCCGCAAGGCCCGCGGTCGTTGATTGGACCGTCTCTGCATGCGGAAAGAACCTGCTTAGTTCTCCATCGGCGGTGTCGAATGAGAGACCGACTACATAAGGCTTGGTTGACATCGAACATCCTCTTTCTTGTCGGCATGGTTCAACCGAACACATGCGTCGTTGCTAGATACTGTCGGGGCTCCTGCGCGGAGATCGCCCACGAACGATCCTCTACGGGATACAGCCCGGGGACGCGCGGCGCTCGAAGCAGTTACGGCCAGGCGCCGTCCGAATAAAGAGTCGCGCCATCTCGAGCGACTGCCAGCAGATCCACGGCTGGTCTACCGGGTTCATCACGGCCCTTGTTCTTCGCTGCTGAACGTGAAGGACCGATCGCTATCAAAACAGCTGAGAATTGGCAGCCCATGGGTGACCTCCCTCCTTTCCGGAGGTGGTTCGGTTCCGGTCACCACGAGCCAAGATCGCTAGGCTAAGCCTGCGGGGGCCTAAACTATCGCCACTGGCGCCAGCATAGCACAGTTGCCCACTAGGGATGCCGTGGCCGCGAGAAGCCGGCGGGCAGCGCTGGTGCATGAATAGCCTCGCGCTGGACCTCGCCCTCGCTGATTGCGGCCGGCATCGAGGCGCCGGTAGCAAGCGGGACAGAGTCACGCTGACTGCGAGTCCGAGTGCACCTAGGACAGCCGCACGGGATCGTCGAACCCTCTTGGCCTAGGTCCATTCATGCTGCGCTTAAAAGTAGCTCAGGTATCTCAGCCAAAGACGTGATGTGATAAGCACCCGTCGGGATTGGCCCGCTATCCGCGTATCGGTCAAGCCAGATCGACATCAACCCCGCCTCTAAGGCACCCTCAACGTCATTCGATAAGCTGTCTCCTACATGAGCAGTTTCTTCAGGGGCAACTCCGAGAGCTCCGCATCCTTTCTGAAACGCCGCACGGTCTGGCTTTCGAGCCGCGCTGTCTGCAGCTACTACAGCTGAAAAATATCTCTGTATGCCCAGAAGACTCATTACCTCGGTCGGGCCAGGACTGTTGCTCAGCACACCTAGCCTCAGCCTGGTGCGGAGGGAATCTAACGCAGGCAACGCCTCGTCATACAGCATTGGCATTAGGAGAGACTGAAAACGTGCGCTGAGAGCGGCAACCACGTCGGAATCAACGTCCGGGAGAGCCACCTTCCACGGAGGAACAGGATCAACGTTGACCTTCCAATTTCTACGATCGACCACCCTGTGATTCCGCCAAACAAGGGCGTACTGTTCCACGGCCGCCTTGAATCGCTGAGCCAGGCCATCGCGATGCCTTGTTGGCACATCGTCGATCATCTGCTCCAATGCAAGAGAAATCGATGTCTCCCAGTCGTTGAGCGTGCCGTCCAAGTCGAAGACGATGGCGCGGACTATATTGAAGCGCCTTGGGTGCTCATCGCCTCCTACCGTGGAGTCGGCATGGCTGCCCTCTGGTGCCATGAGTTCAGGATACCGCAGCCCACACGTCGGGACACTGAGTGCCGTTAGTAACTCAGGCCCTCTGACTGCTGCTAGAATTGTTTATTGGCAGACTTAGCGTGAACCAAATGCCCCGTTAGAGGGACCGAATCAGAGCCTCCTAGCCCATGCTGCCAACCGGAAACGGAGGTGACCCGTGGCCCGCGACGCTGTCATCCACCGCGTCAACCCTTACCTGCTCCACGGTGAGCAGTATTACGAGATCCACTACTCATATACCAACGAGCCAGACACGCTCCGCCAGTCCCGCATCGCCCACGACTACATCTACCCCAACCCGCAAGAGGGTGACGACGTCCTCATCGAGGCCGTCCTCAACATCATCACCGAGATCAAGAAGAAGGGATGACTAGATATCCGTCCGACAATGCGTTCGGAGGCGCCTGATGGTGGAGAGTCTGGAGGCCCAGCTTTCCCCTCCGATTGCCGTCTGCGACGAAGACGCAAAGCTGCCGCGGTGCTTGATGCCGCAGCAGTTCTGGCTATGCGACTTCTTGCCCACGGCATCACATGCAGCGGTAGAGCCCGGGCTCGGCGGGCATCTCGCTAGCCTAAAGTTGCGTGGCTTGGGGTGACGTAGTCGTGGAGACTAATCGCGACCTAGAGGCGGCCTGGCACTACCACGAACGGACGAAGCACTCCTTCCAGAGCGTACACTCCAGCCAGCACTTGCTTGACTTTCAGAATCAGCCGCTCCCCTTCAAGATCTACCCGAGCCTGGAGCCTATCCCTCTGCCGCGAGGGCTGGAACCTTACGGTGTCCCCGCACTAGAAGCGCTGGCGGCCAGCGCCGTCGAGCCGAAAGGCGACCGACTCCCGGACCTAGGGTTGTTGGGTCCGCTACTACATTACTCGGCCGGGATCACCACGCGTATCCGCTCCCCACGCGGCGAGATGCTGTTCCGGGCTGCCTCCTGCACTGGGGCGCTTTACCACATAGACCTGTATCTGGCGTGTGGAGATCTGTCGGACCTGGAAGCGGGAGTTTACCACTTTGGGGTCCACGATTTCAGCTTGCGCCGGTTGCGGCGGGGCGACTTCCGGGGCGAGTTGGTGCGCGCCACGGCCGACGAGCCGGCAGTGGCGTTGGCGCCGGTCATCCTCATATGCAGCAGCACGTTCTGGCGCAACTCCTGGAAGTATCAGGCGAGGGCTTACCGGCATTGCTTCTGGGACAGCGGCACCATCCTGGCGAACCTCTTAGCTATAACCACGGCCCAACGGGTCGCGGCCCGGGTGGTGTGTGGCTTCGTGGACGACCGGGTGAACCGGCTACTGGGGCTGGAACCGCAGCAGGAAGTAGCCCTCGCGTTGGTCCCACTGGGCCGCAACGGCCCCATCGGTCAGGCCCCGGAGGTGAGGCCCCTGGCGCTGGAGACTACGGCGCTCTCGAGGTCGGAGGTCGGCTACCCGGCGATTCGAGCTATGCACGAAGCCTCGTCCCTGACGGAAGAAGCCGAGGTGGCGGCCTGGCGAGGCGCAGCGGCTGTGGCTCAGCCTGCTCCGTCGTCAGGTCGGCTCTACCCGCTTAGGTCGCTGAGCGAAGAGGAGGCGCCGCAGGGCTCCATCGAGGAGGTCATCTTGCGGCGCGGTTCCAGCCGCCGCTTCGCCCGTCAGACGATTAGTCTGGAGCAGCTCTCCACTGCCCTGAGTAGCATTGGTGGGATCGCGGCCGACTTCACGCAATCGGGAGGCCGTCTTCTAAACGACGCTTACATCATTGTGAACGACGTTGAAGGCCTGCCCTGCGGTTGCTACGTCTATCACCCAGACGAGAGCGCTCTGGAGTTGCTCAGAGAAGGAGAGTTTCGGGACGAGGCTGGGGACTTAGGATTAGAACAAGGCCTCCCTGCCGACGCCAGCGCGAACGTATTCTTCCTGACGGACCTGGCACCGATCCTGGAGCGGTTTGGGAACCGAGGGTACCGGTTGGCGCAACTTGAGGCGGCCATCAATGGCGGCAGGCTGTACCTCGCGAGCTACGCCCTCGGGCTGGGCGCCACCGGTCTCACATTCTACGATGACGGTGTGACCGATTTCTTCTCACCCCACGCGGAGGGGAAGAGCGCGATGTTCCTGGTGGCGCTGGGTCATCCCTTCAGAAGAAGCCTTGGGTAGCCCAGGGATAACGAGGTCGGCTAGTTGTTCGGATAAACGGGCCGTGCCTGGGCCACGGACGGCGGCCAGACTACGACCTTTCTTCCCTCTTGCCACTGGACCCAGACCATCTCGTGTCCCTCCTGGATACCGGTCCTTGGGTTGATCCCGAACCGGCCGAAGAAGGTGGTGCAGTCGAGGGCGCAGGCGGCCCGCCACAGCGCTTCATCGTCGGCACTGCCAGTCTCTTCCAGGCAGTGCTGGGCGATCAGACAGGCAGCATAGGCCTGGGCGGCGGGGTAGTCGGCGCCGGCGCCCATTGCACGGATGCGCCTAGCTACTTGTGAGGAGCTGGGTCCGAAGTCTACTGCGTACCGCGCGTCCGGCTCCCACTGACTGGGGGCAAAGATGCCCTCGGCACCGCTCCCAAGGGTCTGCCGGAACTCCCGCATCGCCGCCGCCGTCAGGGCGAAGGCCTTCGTTCTCACCCCTGCGGCGATGCTCTCTCGGGCAATGGCGCAATCGTCCTCGAACGACCCGACGCTCAGGATGAGGTCGGGCCGCCACCGCCGTAGCTTTGCCAGGAGCCGGGGGAGGTCTTCGGGGAGGGACGAGTAGGCCAGTGCGGCAACGACGAGCCCGGCCCGCCTGCCTACCGCCTGCGCGCCTCTCGTTGCCAGACGGCCGAAGCGGCTGCCACGACGATGGAGCACGACAGCCTTCTGGGCATCGGCGTCGACTGTTCTGAACAGCTCCAGCAGACCGGCGAAATAGCGGCTCACGGGAGTGAGGATGCCCACCAACACACCGGTGTCCGGCCGGTGGATGTCGTCGCTGGCACCGCCGTGATTCCAGAGCAGCTTGCTGTGCTGACGGGCGACGCGAACGGCCACGCGGGTGAGGTCGCTGGCGTAAGGGCCGATGAGAACGCGCACCCGGTCGACCGAAATCAACCTCTCGACGTTGGCCACCGCTCGCTCCGGAGAGCTAGCGTCGTCGTAGTGGATGAGGGTGACCGGGAGTGTTCCCCTCAGTTGCGATATTCTCACGCCCCCTTCGACGTTTGTCGCCTTCGCCCATGCCTGCAGGCCGGCCAGCGCCTGGCGCCCCTGGAGAGCGTACCTACCGGACGTCGAGATGCTGGCGCCGAACCGGATCGCCTCAGCCATATGCATCTACGAAGCGGTGGTGGCCGCCGCCGGTTGCTTCATCCTGAGGGTGATCGAGTAGCGCACCTCGTCTGTGGGCCCCGAGACGGAGTGCAGAGGCCCGCCCGACGGCCGACGAGCGAAGCCCGGAGCCCGAAGGAGGAGCAGATCCCCGGAGTTGAGTTGGTATCGCCTCAGCGGCGGGCCCCGGCGGTCGCGGAACAGGCGGAATTCGGCGGGGCTGCCCAGGGAGAATATGGAGATGAGCTTGATGAACCGCCGGCTGTCCCGATGGGGCGAAATCCCAGCGGACCCAAGGCTGTATCGTTGCACATGGAGATCCGTGGGCACGAAGTCCGCCAGCGAGGGCTCATCCAGTGACAGGGACTTCGCCCGCAACAGCGCCGCGTACGACTCGGCGAGGGCAAGAAGGGGCGCCAGGGCTGTGTCCGCACGCTCCAGCCCTCGCTTTATAGCCAACAGGTCGAAGTCCTGGCGCACCTCTCCCACCCACTGCGGGGCGCGCTGAAAGTCGAGCGCTTCGAGCGCCATGCGCAGCTCGTGGCACGCGTCGGAGGTGAGAGCTTCGGCGATTCTGCAGACGTCGTACTGGCCGACCTCTTCCAGCGCCTCGGCCAGCTCCGGCTGTCTTAGGCTGAGCATCGAGGCCATTTCAGGCGGGCCAGCGATCCTGCCGCCAGGCCATCTCCCAGAACAGCAGCTCATAGCGGCTGGAGGTAAGAAAGGCGTCCTCCATACGCCGCAGCTTCTCCTCTGGCAGGCCCGCGGCCACTCGGTCCACTAGGCCGCGACACCAATCCGCTAGCTCGACGAACTCCGCGGAGGAGTACATCTCGATCCACTTAGCGTACCTTTCGTCCGCCGGCCGAGGGCCCTGGGCCAGACGTTGTCCTATGTCACAAAAGCCCCACAAGCAGGGCAGGAGAGCAGCGATGAGCTCCGAGAACTCGTCAACGGTGGCTGTCCTGAGCAGGAAATCGGTATAGCCGCGCGTGGTAGGGGCCTTCTCCTCCGTCTCTAGTGCGGCGGCGGAGATGCCGAACTCAGCGGCGTAGGAGCGGTGGAGGTCCATCTCTACATTGAGTGTGGCGTGGACCAGATCGGCAAAGCGTCGCATAACGGGCAGGTCTGGGGCGCGCGCCACGGCTAGGGCGAGCAGGCGGGCGTAGTCGATGAGGAAGAGGTAGTCCTGGCGCACCCAGAACTTGAGCTTCTCGACCTCAAGGGTGCCGTCGCCAATGCCCCGTACGAAGGGATGGCTGTGCTGGGCCTCCCATACGGGCTGGGCCAGGCGGTAGAGGCGGTCCGTAAAGCGTGCGCTCATCCTAGGTGGAGACCTCGTATAGGGTATCCCAGTACATAAGCTCATAGGCCTGGATGAGACGGGCAGCGCGGGCCACGCCGCGAGGATCCACGTCGCGGTCCAGCCCGGCCTGGATGAGCCGCAGGGAATCGGCTTCGAACTCGGGTGCAGGAGCGGCGAACAG
>DASXTD010000340.1:0-1629 GCA_036505655.1 Chloroflexota bacterium | reverse complement strand
TTCGCGTTTGGAGCTCGCTGTCTCGCGCTCGCGCCGGCCTTGCTCCTGGCCGCCTGCACTCAACCCGCCCTGACCACATCCGGAGGCGGGTCCGCCCCTCAAGCCCCAGCGACCCCTAAAGTCCTCACCATCGCCCTCCAGCGCGAGCCCGCCGACTTCGGCGAATTCGTCACCAGTAGCACCACGGCCGGGGGGGCGTCCAACGTCGTGCCCATCGTCAACGACCCCCTCACCTATACGGACGATAAGGGGGTCAATCACCCATTGCTGGCAGCCGCCATGCCGTCCATCGAGCAGGGCACGTGGAAGATCTTCCCGGACGGAACCATGGAGACCACCTGGAAGCTGCGGCCCAACGTGAAATGGCACAACGGCGCCCCGCTTACCCCGGCGGACTTCGAGTTCGGCTTCGCGGTGAAGAGAGATCCAGACCTGCCGGCCGGCCGCAACGCGGCAGTTCTCCGCGCTCAAAAGACTATGACCTTCCCGGATCCGCAGACCATGGTCATTTCCTGGACCTCTCTCAACTACGCTGGCGATTTCGCGGACGCCACCCGCTTCCCCAAGCGGCTCCTCGAAGAGGCCTACGCCACCGACAAGCTTGGCGCGTTCGTCAATCATCCCTACTTCAGTACCGAGTTCTTCGGCGTCGGTCCCTACAAGCTGGATCGCTGGGAACGCGGCTCTCAGCTCGATTTCTCGCGGTTCGATGACTATTACCTGGGACGACCTCCCTTCGACCGCGTTATCGTCAAGATCATCGGCGATCCCCAGGCCGAGGTCGCCAACATCCTGTCCGGCACCGTGGACGTCGTGCTTCCCACCGGGGTCGACCTCGATGCCGCGCTGGAGGTCAAGAAACAGTGGGAGGGCACCGGCAACGTGGTCCGTGCCGACCTGAGTGGCCGCCCCATCGAGTTCGAGATCCAGTTCCGCCCCGAGACCGCCCGCCCGCAGAACGGGCTGCGCATCAAAGAAGTGCGACAGGGCCTCTACCAGGGGCTCGACCGAGATGCCATCAACGTGGTCGGCAGCGCCAGCCTGGGCCCGCTTGCCGACAGCTGGGTGCAGCCCGGCGAAGCGTTGCGCAAGGATGTCGAGTCATCCATCGCCAAATACCCGGATGACCCGAGCGCCGCCCAACGCCTCCTTGCTCAGGCTGGCTGGGCCAAAGGCTCCGACGGCGTCCTGGTCCACCAGCCCGATGGCGAGCGGTTCGAGTTCGATATCTGGGCCAATCAGGCCATCGGCTGGGACAAGATCGCGACGGTGGCCGCCAACCAATGGAAGGCCCTTGGGGTCCAGACCACCGTCTCCACCATCCCCACCCCGTTCCTCGGCAACCGTCAGTATGAGGCAGGGTATCCCGGGCTCTTCGTAACGAACGTCAACGTTGAGCAGTTCTGGGCCCAAAATTTTTCCGGCCGCCTCGACTCGCGCTACATCGCCGGGCCTGAGAACAACTTCAACGGCAGTAATCGTGGCGGGTACAACAACCCCCAGGTCGATGCCACCTACAGTCGAATCTACGCTACCTTGGATCCGCAAGCGCTGTTGTCAGCGAAGCGCCAGCTGCTGCAGGAGGTGATCGGCGACGCGGCCCTCATGCCCCTCTATTGGGAGGTGCTG
>DASXTD010000339.1:0-2039 GCA_036505655.1 Chloroflexota bacterium | reverse complement strand
TCCTGGCAGAGGAATCCTTTGACAGCGGTCCCCGGGGCACTCCAGCCGGGAATGCCCGAGATCGTATCGACGCGCTCGTAGTCGCGAAAGTAGTCATTTTCTGGCCCCGGCTGGGTGAAGGCGGTGTCCTCCGGCCATCGGTAAGGCGCTCCGCCCGTGGCCGAGGGAGCGAAGCCGGCCTGGAACCGCATCGTGTGGGTATCGTCGCTCGGGACATACCACGACTGGTATTTCAGTACCTGGTCCCCGCGCTCCTCGATGCGCATGAAGCCAGCCGGCAAGAAGAAGTGCGCGTAATGGTCGGACATCTGCTTGCGGGTTGGGTTGAACTGCCCGATCTTCTGCCACAGGCCCCAGTCCATCTCACGCAGCTCAATCTGTGGTTTGGGTCCATCGAAGAGCCCCTGCTTTCGCGCCGACCAGTTGTCCGTGTGCAGGAACGGGAAATGGGCCGCGTCCACGGCGCCCTCGACGTTCTGCAGGTAGTTGCTGTTGATCTGATAGCAACTGGTCTGGCGGGTTCCGTCTTCTCTCACCAATACCTCGTAGGGAGGCAACAGCGGCTGTCTGGCCGGCGGACCCAGGTAGGCAAAGATCAGGCCGCCCATTTCCTGGCATGGATAGGCCACGTGGCGGACCCGCTGGTAGAAGGTGCTCCCCTCAGGTTCGGCCGGCTGCTGAAGGCAATGGCCCTCGACATCGTAGAGCCAACCGTGGAACGAACAGCGAATTCCGCCGTCCTCGACTCGGCCATACGCCAGCGACGTCCCCCGGTGAGAACAATGCAGATCTATCAACCCAGGCTTGGCCTGGTTATCCCGGAAGAGCACCAGGTCCTCACCCATCACCCGGAGCTGTCTGGGCTGGCCGCCCGGGGTCACCTGGCGCGAGAGACCAACGGGCTGCCAGTATCGCCGCAGGAGCTCACCCGCCGGCGTCCCTGGTCCAGTTAAACAGAGCCGCTTATTCAGCTCGGTGGCGAGCATTAGGTTTCCTTTTTACGGCCGCTTTACGGCCGCTACCCGGTTTTCGTCTCGAGGTTGAGCGCCGAGACCGCTTCGCTCCGATCCCAGAGGTAGGCGTTGCGGGCAATGAGGCCGGGGCCGGTGCCGGGGCCGAGCGTCCCCACGAAATCATCGGTGATCGCCCGAACCCCCTTCACTGACGCCGCGAACTCGATGACGAAGTATTGCGGCAGGGCGGGCCATTCAGTGGCCAGGATCTCGCCTGCCTGTTTCAAGATCAAGCCCTGCTCATTGGGATCCAGGGAAGCATAGATTCGGTCCACCAGGGAGTCCAGCGTGGCATTCGAGTAATGTTGGCGGTTGGCCGCTGTCCACCGATTCGAGGCCAGGGACTGCAGCCTGCCGTCAAAGTTCGAAAAGATGGCTGAACCGACGCCGCGCGCGGTACTTTCGACTCCTGGAAACGTGGAGCGGTATTCAGGGTTTTCGTTGTTGAGCCCGGTAGTGATCGCCTCGGTCGCATCCACCCCCAGCCGTCGCCATGCATCGGCGTCGAACGCGACTGCGTTCTTATCCGTCGCACTCCCTCTCACCTCAAGCTGCACCTGCTGCCCATCTCGGCCCAATAGACGGCCATCAGCTGCACGATTCCAGCCTGCCTCAGCCAGGTCTGCCAGCGCCCGCGCAGGGTCATAGCGGAACTCGGCGAACGGTCGACCCACCAGTTGGCTGCGCTCGTCATCCTTCAGCATGAAAGTGTCGCCGCTCGTATCCGGAAAACCTGGATAAAGGAATTCGCGGAGCGCGTCCCGGTCGACGCCTTCCAGGAGCCCACGACGGAGGCGCGCGTCCTGGGCCAGCTCGACCGGGCGAGCCCAGTCGAGACCCATCTGGACCTGGAGGTAGCGCCAGTTGTATTGGCGGGATGCTACGGTCCCCCCTCCGTTCTGCGCCCACTGGTCTCGCAGCTGCATGAACAGCTCAGCGGGGAGACTCCGCTCCCCGACCACATCCATCGCCCCCGCCAACAGACTCGCGTATAGCGCGCTGGAGTCTCGAATCGTTCGAATTACG
>DASXTD010000338.1:0-8007 GCA_036505655.1 Chloroflexota bacterium | reverse complement strand
CCTCCCGGCCTCCCGCCGCCGGCGGCCCAGTCCCCTCGGCCGCCGCCGAGGGGACCCGCTCCATAGCTCAGGTCGAGGCCGGGGGGCGGGGTGTCGGGCAGCACCCAGTGAATGAACTTACGATACGCCTCCTCGTGGTAGGCGTTGGCCTGGTCGATAGCATGCGTAAAGGCGGCATCGAACCCGTCCATGTCCATGCTCTCGATCGCCTTTTGCACGCTCGTCCAATCTTCCGCCAGGAACTTGTCGAGATTCACCGTGTGTTTGGGTTGGGTTAGTGAGGCCCGTTCGAGCAGCTCCTGGACCCGATCGCGCTGGCTGCGCGCCAGTGCCCAGTTGTTGGCGTGGACCGCGTAGTAGAGGGTCCAGCACCGCTGGCCCACTTCCAGCATCAACGAGCCGAGCGACGGCTGAAAGAGGACGGCCATGTCCTCAATGGAGACGTCTTTTTCTCCAGTCGAATAGGTGGTCTTCTCCAGCAGCTCGCGCAGCTTGGCCTCCAGCCCCTCATCCTGCATTGCACCACTCCTCAGGAATCGCTGCTCATTTGATCAGGAAATCGGTCGCAGTATATCGCCAACCTATCGCTGGGCAGCGGACGTGCCTGGCATAATCGAGACTCGACGCACAGCGGGAGGTCTGCCGTGGCGACCATCAATCTTGGACTAGGAACTTCGCACGCGCCCAGCTTGCACGGCAGCCCCGACCGCTGGGATGGCGGTAAGCGAGACATGCAGGGCCCGATGGGCGGCGGCATGAAAATGGACATCGATATCGAAGCCATGGTCAAAGCTAACGGCGCGCGCATGGAGAAGGAGCTCACCCTGGAGGTGCGCACCGCGCGCCACGAGAGCGCTTGGCGGGCTATCAACACGTTGAGCGAGGTGCTGGAAGAAATGGCGCCGGACGTGTGCGTGATCATCGGCGACGACACACATGAGGTGTTTATGCCGGAGGACCACATCCCCGCCATCGATGTGTTCTGGGGTAAGGAGCTGCCCTATACGCCCCACTCGAGCCGGTTAAAGGGCGATGACTTGTTTATGCGCCAGCTATCGGGCCAGCCTGACCTGGGACGGCACATCGTGGAATCGTTGCTCAGTGACGAGTTCGACGTGTCGCACACCCGAACACTCCCCGAGGGTCGCTACATCGGCCATGCGTTCGACTTTGTGTACGGCTGTGTGATGGGGAACCATCCGGGCCCGCAAGTCCCGATCTGGCTCAACACCTACTATGCGCCCAACCAGCCGACCTTGAAGCGGTGCTATGCGCTCGGCCGATCGCTGCGGCGAGCGATCGAGAGCTGGGACGCCAACCAGAAGGTCGCGGTAATCGCCACGGGTGGGATGAGCCATCTGCTCCTGGATGAGAACCTGGACCGCACGATGCTTGCCGCCATGCAGGCGAAAGACGAGAAGACGGTCACCTCGGCCTTCCCCGAGGACATGTTTACATACGGGACGTCCGAGATCCGCAACTGGGCAGTCCTGGCCGGCGCGATGGCCGATGGGCCCGAAAAGATGGAGCTGCTCGCCTACGAGCCCATGTACCGCTCGCCCGCCGCTACCGGCTGTGGCTGCGCCTTCGCCTACTGGAAGTAACCAGGCCGCGACTGGACGCATGGTGGATTGGCTGCACAGAGACCTTCGCCGCGTTGCCGGTGGCCTAACCCTTAGACTTTCTGTTTGGCGGCGCGGACGTTCTCTACATATTCCTTGCCTAGCTTCATGAGGAGCTGAGCTACCTCGCCGCCGTGGCCCGGGCCACCGCCATTAATCTGCTCGAATCGATAGGTGAACCCGGAGATGCGGCCGTCAGCTTCGGGGCCGGCGGCGGATGATCCGCCCAGCACCGGGATCTTCGAGGTGCGCACCACTTCCGCGTAGATGTTGTGGTCGGGCACATGGGTGAGGTCGAGCATGGAGGCGCCAGCCTCTTCGAGTTCGCGCGCATCCTGCAGGATCTTCTCTTTGTATTGCTTGGCCGTCTCGGCGGTCGCGGTATCGAATGCCGCGCTCCCCAACGACGACTGCGGCGAAAAGCCGAACTGCGTCCAAACGGGAATTCCGGCTGCCGCGATGCGCTTGACCGCCTCCAGGTTGGCGGGCGCGTTGTCGACCTTCACCACCTCGGCATGGCCTTCCTTCACCAGGCGGATGGCGGCGCGCACGGCTGGCTCAGCGCCCTCCTGGAGAGGACCAAACGGCATGTCGCAGTTCACGACGGCTCGCTCGGCGCCGCGAGTCACCGCCAGGCAGGCGATGATCTGCTGGTCGACGGTGATTTCCATGTGGGTCTCTTGGCCCCAGAAGTTGCGGCCCACGCTGTCGCCAACCGTCAGCAGGTCCATGCCGGCGGCATCCATGATCCGCGCCATCTGGTAGTCGTAGCAGATAGCGGCCGCGATCTTCTTGCCGTCTCGCTTCATCTGCTGGAGGTCCGCGACAGTCAGCTTGGCCATGAAGCCTCCACCTCTTCTGGATTAAGACCCCGGAGAGTAGTTGACAGTAGCTGGGTCGTCAAGGAGAATTCGCGGCAATTGGGTTGAGCTTAAGGGAGTTGCTGTATGGCGGTTACTGAAGGGGCCAAGACCCGAACGTTGAAGTTCGGCATCGCGGGCCTGGGTGTGGCCAGCACGGAGATCCTGCCCAACGTCGCGGCTAATGCCCATTATGAAGTGGTGGCAGCGGCTGAGCCCCGTCCCGCGGGGCGCGAGCGATTCGAGCGCGAGTATGAGGGCAAGGCTTACGAGACGGTCGAGGCTATGTGCGATCGTCCCGACCTGGATGCCATCTACGTGTGCACCCCGAATAACTTCCACGCCCAGCACGTGATCGCCGCTGCCGAGCGGGGGAAGCACGTCATCGTCGAGAAGCCGATGGCCCCGACCATCGACGAGTGCGAGAAGATGAACGAGGCTGCCGACCGCTACGGGATTAAGCTGCTGTGCGGTCACACTCACAGCTTCGATCCCCCAATTCGCAAGATCCGCCAGATCGTAGCCAGTGGCGAGCTAGGCAAGCTGACGCTCATCAACACGCTGCATTACCAGGACTTCATGTACCGAGCCCGCATGCCCCAGGAGCTCGACTCCTCCAAGGGGGGGAACGTCGTCTTTAACCAAGGTCCGCACGCGATCGATATCGTGCGACTGATCGGGGGCGGCCTGGTGCGTAGCGTCCGCGCGATGACCGGGATCTGGGACCCGAAGCGGCGCGCAGAGGGAGCTTGGGCTGCGTTCATCGAGTTCGAGGATGGCACACCGGCCCTCAATCAGTTCAGCGGCTACGCGCACTGGGATACAGCCGAGTTCACCGGTTGGATGGGCGAGTCGCCCTCGAATCCGGAGAAGAACTTGCGCTCCCGGGCCCGCATCGCTTCGTTCAAGAGCATCGAGGAAGAGGCGGAGGCCAAGTCGCAGAGCCGCTATGGTGGGGCAAACCAATCGGTCCGTTCGCACTCGGCCGATGCTCCCTGGGCGCATTTTGGTATCACGATCGTGAGCTGCGAGCATGGCGATATTCGCCAGTCGCCCCACGGCCTGTTCATCTACGGCGACGAGAAGAACTGGGAGGTTCCGGTCGAGCACGGCGAGTTCAAGCACGGGCGCCAGGCAGAGCTAGATGAGCTGTACCACGCCGTTGTCGAGGACCGACCCGTCTTCCACGACGGCCGTTGGGGTGAGGCGACCCTCGAGGTGGTACTGGCCATCATGCAATCGGCCAAGGAACGGCGGGAGATCATGATGGCCCACCAGGTGCCCACCCCGGATTGAGGAGCCAAGTCTTCCTAACGTTCCGTCACTCCCGCGAAAGCGGGAGTCTACCAGCGCTGATACGGGTAGATTCCCGCTTTCGCGGGAATGACGGAGTAGGGGTGCGGGAATGACAGAACTAGCGTGCGCTGGTGAGGGAGGAATAAATGCGGTGGAATGATCTGCGGGAGTACATCGACAAGCTCCGCGATCTGGGCGAGCTCAAGGACGTGCAGGGCGCCCACTGGGACCTCGAGCTGGGGGTCATCTCGGAGCTTATGATCGAGCGGGCGGGTCCCGCGCTGTTGTTCGACGAGATTCCCGATTACCCGAAGGGGTTCCGGGTGCTCTCCAACGTGGAGAAGAACGCCAGCCGGCTCGCGATCACCTTCGGCCTCGACTACAAGCAGCCGCTCACCGCGATCGCCGAGGACTGGGAGAAGGCCAGCAAGGGCTTTGGCGCCATCCCGCCCGAGGTCGTGGCAACAGGCCCGATCTTCGAAAACGTGATCACTGGGGACGACATCAACCTGTTCAAGTTCCCGACCCCCAAGTGGCACGAAGACGATGGCAATCGCTACATCGGCACCGGGCTATGTGTCATCCAGAAGGACCCGGATACGGGGTTCGTCAACGCGGGCGCCTACCGGGTGGCCGTCCACGACGAGAAAACCGCCATCGTGTTTATGGAACCGAATCGCCACGGCGATCAGATTCGTCGCAAGCACTGGGATCGCGGCGAGAAGGCCCCGGTTCTTATCTCGTGCGGCCAGGAACCGATCCTCACCGCGTTCGCGGGCAGCACCGGTGTGTATTGCCCGGACAACGTCTCGGAGTTCGACGTGGCTGGCTACTTCCAGGGATCACCGTATCCGGTGGTCCTGAGCCCCACCACTGGCATCCCGATGCCGGCCACGGCAGAGATCGTGATCGAGGGCTACATGCCGTCTCCCGACGAGGCGCTCATCCCCGAGGGACCGTTCGGCGAGTGGACCGGCTACTACGCGCATGGCCGCCGGCCCGAGACTCCTATCGTGGTCACGGCGATCTACCATCGGAACAATCCGATCATTTTTGGCTGCCCGCCCACCCGACCAGTGCGATCCGAGCCCCAGTTGGGTGACATCGATCTGGGCACCAAGCACATGCTGGAGCAGGCTGGCATCCCCGGCATCCAGGGTGTCTTTACGCTGTCGCGACCTTCCTTCAAGGTGGTGGGCGTCAAGCAGATGTACGACGAGCACCTCGAGGATGTGATGCGGGCGCTGGAGCCGGGCGGTTTCCATCACAGCGGCAACCACGTCTGGGTGCTGGTGGACGAAGACATCGACATATACAACACCCAGGAAGTCATGTGGGCGATCGCCAGCCGCACGATCCCGCAGACGGCCGTGCGTGTTGTAGAGGGGACGGCGGAGTGGCAGCTCGATCCCCGCATCCCACCGGGCGAGCGATCAGACCCCAAGATGGACCATTCGAAGGACCACGGCCGCCACATCTATCGGGCGGACAGCATGATCATCAATGCCTGTCGCCCCTACGAATGGAAGGACGAGTTCCCCAAGGTCAACGTGAACAGCCGCGAGCTTCGCGAAAGCACCGAGAAGAAATGGCAGTCGCTCTTCCAAGGGATCTAGTGGCCGGGCTAGACGCGTCTGCGGAAGGATCACTGCGACGCCCTCAGAGGGATCCTCTGGCCCTGGTAGTTGGGTGACCCAGTACCCTACTGGTTCTTTCGGGCAAGCAACCGCCACAATTTGACCGGACCCTGGTCAATTTTCAAGGGAGTCGTGTGTGAATAGACTTACGGCGCTACTTGGAGTCAGCCTATTGTTCGTGGTGGGATGCTCTGGCGGAGCAGGTGCTGCGCCGAAAACGACGCCCACCGTCGCAGCCAACATCCTACCTGGCAGTGGAGGTACTTCGACGACTTCAACGACCGACGGCAATGCTCCCGGGATCCCGGAGCTGCACGGGGAGATCCAGTCTACGCCGACTGGCTTGCGCTACCTCAATGAAAAAGAGGGCGACGGGGCTCCCGTGCGCAATGGGCAAACCGTGAGCGTCCACTACACGGGCTGGCTCACCGACGGCAAGAAGTTCGATAGCTCCCGGGACCGCGGCCAGCCGTTCGCATTCCCACTGGGCGCAGGACGAGTCATCAAGGGCTGGGATGAAGGCGTTGCTACGATGCGGATCGGCGGAAAGCGGCGGCTCATTATTCCGGCGTCACTCGGCTACGGCGCGCAGGGAGCCGGTAACAGCATTCCACCCAACGCGACGCTGATCTTCGACGTCGAGCTGCTCTCGGCCAGCTAATGGTGGTGGGGCTGCTCGCCTTTCCTTAAGCAGGACTGGCAGATGCCGGTAATAGCGAAATGGCCAAGGTTGGCGGCAAACCCGTAGCGCTCCCGGATCTCGGTGGCGAGGGGCGCGACGACGCTCAGCTCCAGCTCGGACTCAGCCCCGCAGCGCTCGCAGATGAGGTGCTGGTGGTGGCCCTCGCCGGCTCGATGCCACTTGGTGACGCCGTCGTGGAAGTGGCTGTGCCCGACTAGCCCGGCCTGCTCGAGTAATTCGAGCGTGCGGTAGATGGTGGACAGATTGACCTGGGGGAAGCGGGGATGGACCTGCTGGTAGATGTCGTCTACGGAGATGTGCCCCTCGACGGCCTCGACGGCTTCAATGATGATTTCCCGCTGGAGGGTGAGCCGGTATCCTTGCTCGCGAAGGGAGTCGCTCAATTTGCTCAAGGAGGCCGGCCCCATATCTGGCTGCGGGTACGATAGCACGCACCCAACCCCCTCGCTAGTCAGGCGGCGCCTGCAGGCATCCTGATGATGCGCCGAGTAGTCAATTGCTGTCTCTCGCCTCCCATCGGCGCGCCCACTACGCGGTTACGCGGCTGGCCGCTGTTGCGAACGATTGCAATAACAAGTCGCCGCATGTTACCCTTCGCCTGAAATTCGGATCAGCGCTGCCCAGACTCGCGCCCACCCATTTCCGGGAGGACCGTTGGCGGCTTTCACCCTCGCTCGCAGCTTTGATCGTTCGGAATTGGCGCGGCTCGGGTCGCTCTACGGAGCCATTGCCCTCATTCACCTGGTCGGCTGGGGTCTACTGATCTGGCAGTCGGTTCACTTCCCGGCTCTCTTGGGGCTGGGAGCCCTCGCCTATAGCTTCGGGCTCCGCCACGCGTTCGACGCCGACCACATTTCGGCCATCGACAACACGACCCGGAAGCTGCTCCAACAGGGGAAGCGGCCTCTAGGCGTCGGCTTTTTCTTCTCGCTCGGCCACTCGACCGTCGTTTTCGTGATCGCACTGGTGCTGGGGATGGCCGTGAAGGTCATCATCGACGGCGTGGTGAGCGACGACGGGCAATTGCGGGCACTGGGCGGGCTGATCGGCACTTCGGTGTCGGGCACATTCCTGGTGGTGATCGGCCTCCTGAACCTGGTCATCCTGCTCGATATCGCGGCGACGTATCGAGCCATGCAGCGCGGCGAGTTCGATCGCGATGCGTTAGAGAATCGCCTGGTGACGGGCGGAGTTTTCACCCGGGTCTTCAGTCGGTTGTTCGGCTTCGTCACCGAGAGCTGGCACGTCTACCCGATTGGTTTCCTGTTCGGACTTGGATTTGACACGGCTTCGGAAGTGGCGCTGCTGGCTATCTCAGCGGGAGCCGCCGCTCAGGGCTTGCCGTTCTTCGCGGTGATTGCCTTGCCCACCATCTTCGCTGCCGGCATGTCCCTCATGGACACGACCGACGGCGCTTTCATGTGCAAGGCTTACGGCTGGGCCTTCTCCCACCCCGCCCGCAAGCTCTTCTACAACCTGACGATGACCAGCCTCTCGGTCTTCATCGCGCTGTTCGTGGGCGCGGTGGAGTTGCTCCAGATCGCGGGGCAGATCGCTGGTCTGGATGGCGGATTCTGGGTGGTGGTGGGGCAGTTCGACCTGAGCAGCTTCGGTTACGTGATGGTGGGCGCTTTTGCGGTGGCCTGGCTGGTGGCTTTCGCCATCTTTAAGATGCACCGCCTCGACGAACGCTGGGCGGTGCTCGTAGAAGGCTAGCCTGGCTGGTTGCCCAGGTTGTAGTTGAGAACGTACTTCACATAAACGCCGTCGAAGTAGAGCCAGCGCTTCTCGGTGCCCTCGAAGACCGCCCGTAGCACCCGCGACTGAAGCTCTTCGGGCGTGTACTTCTCCACGACGTCGTAGGCCCGTCCGCCATGCACGCGATCGGC
>DASXTD010000337.1:0-3415 GCA_036505655.1 Chloroflexota bacterium | reverse complement strand
TGGACGACCGCCGACGCTGGTATCGCTACCACCATCTATTTGCAGATGTACTGCATACGCGCCTGCTGGACGAACAGCCCGACCATGTACCGGACCTGCACCGACGAGCGAGTGCGTGGTACGAGCACAACGGCGAGCCCTCCGATGCAATCCGCCACTCGCTGGCCGCCATGGATTTCGCGCGAGCTGCCGACCTGGTCGAGCTGGCGATTCCCGCCTTGCGCAGGAGTCGTCAGGGGGCCATGTTGCTGGGCTGGCTTGCGGCGCTGCCTGACGAGCTGCTCCGCCGCAGGCCGGTGCTCAGCAATGTGTATGCAGGGGCCTTACTTTCTCACGGTGACGTCGAGGGCGTTGAGGCCCGCCTGCGCGACGCCGAACGCTGGCTGGATACGACGGCCCACATGCGTGAGCGACCGAACGCCCCTTCGGCCGGGATGGTCGTCGTGGACCAAGAGCAATTCCGGAGTCTCCCGGGTTCGATTGCCGTGCACCGTGCCGGCTATGCCCTGGCCCTGGGCAATGTGGCCGAGACCGTGAATCATGCCCGGCGGGCGCTTGACCTCGTGCCTGAGGACGACCATCTCGGGCGCGGAGGGGCCGCCGGGCTCCTGGGGCTCGCGGCCTGGGCGAGCGGGGATCTGGAGCCAGCGCACCAGTCGTGGGCCGCTGCCCAGACGAGTTTGCAGCGGGCTGGGCACATCTCCGACGCACTCGGCTGCGCCATCGGCCTGGCGGATATACGGGTTGCCCAAGGTCGCCTCCGCGAGGCGATGCGCACCTACGAGCAGGGGCTGCAGCTTGCGACGGAGCAGGGCGCGCCGGTATTGCCGGGAACGGCGGACATGCACGTGGGCATGAGCGAGCTCCACCTTGAGCGGAACGATCTGCAGGCCGCCATGCAGCATCTGCTGACGAGCCAGGAGATGGGCCAGCACACTGGGTCGCCGCAGAATCCGTATCGCTGGCGCGTGGCGATGGCTCGCATACGGCAGGCTCAGGGAGATGTGGACGGCGCGCTCGACCTGCTCCAAGACGCGGAGCGCCTGTACGTGAGCGACTTCTTCCCCAACGTGCGTCCTGTCTCTGCAGTGAAGGCACGCGTGTGGCTCGCGCAGGGGAGGCTCGGGGAAGCCCTGGACTGGACGCGCGAGCGGGGCCTGTCCGCTGCGGATGATCTCAGCTACGTGCGCGAGTTCGAACACATCACCCTGGCCAGGGCGCTTCTGGCCCACCGCTCCATCCCCGAGGCATTTGCACTCATGGAGCGCCTTCTTCGCGCCGCGGACGAAGGTGGAAGAACCGGAAGCGTCATCGAAATCCTGGCGCTCCAGGCGCTCGCTCAGCACATGCGAGGCGACATTCCGACTGCGCTGGTGCCGCTGGGACGCGCGCTCGCGCTGGCCCAGCCAGAGGGCTACGTTCGCATCTTTGTCGACGAAGGCCCACCCATGGCGGGCCTGCTCCAAGAGGCCGCGAAACGCCGTATCGCCCGGGACTATGTCCGTCAACTCCTGGCAGCGTTCGGCAAAGCTGAGGACAGAACGCGGGTCAAACAGGTGTTGATCGAGCCCCTGAGCGAACGGGAGCTCGACGTCCTCCGGCTGCTCGGCACCGACCTGGACGGCCCCGAAATCGCCCGCCACCTCACGGTGTCCCCAAACACGATGCGGACCCACACCAAGAGCATCTACAGCAAGCTTGGGGTGAACAACCGTCGCGCGGCGGTCCGGCGGGCAGACGAACTCGACCTCTTGTCGCCAACCCGCAAGCACTAGCCCCGGGCCCTTTATCGCGCCCACAGCGCACCGGCACGCCGTCAGCACCAGCGCTCGGTGCTGGGCATCGTCGCGGGCGTCTGCACGGCGGCGCAGCGTGGTCTACCCATCCCGCCGCGCTCCCGACGGTCGCGCAGCCCCAACCCGGTGAACGCGTGCGGCTGCACTGGCAGGTTTCTCGAACACCTGCAACCCGGGCCTTCCGCCTCTCGCCGCCTCCCGATTCGCTAAATCACCACATCAATCACCACATGTGGTGAGGCCGCCTCACCAAATCCCCTTCTACCTTGTGATCGAGCCGAGGAAGGAAGGAGCACATGAATGACATCCACGCATCGACTGGCCATCGCCACGAGTCCGGGGGTTACGAAATCCGCCTCAAAGGACACCTTGATGCCCGATGGGCCGCCTGGTTTGACGGGCTGAGCCTTACCCAGGAGAGCGACGGCACAACGGTCATCCATGCCTCGGTCGTGGACCAGGCCGCGCTGCACGGTCTGCTGAGCAAAGTGCGCGATTTAGGCCTGCCATTGATCGCGGTCATTCAGGTTGATCCCAATCAGCCGAACGGGCCAGATGTCAACGCGGACACTGATCACAATCCTTGTGGTCATGGTTCGGCAACCACCTAGATCAACGAGAACAGAAGGTGGTGATCACCGTTTGAACCGCCAGATCAACAGCCCAAATCTATGACCGCCGCAGTGTGGCGTCCAAGAATGAATCACTCGATCGAATCCACTGAGACCACCTCACTCAACAAACCCTTACACCTCACGAAAGAAGATAGCCATGAATGATCGACCTCTGGAAAAACAAACATCTTCCCTGTTTCCGATCCGTTTTGCAGCAGTTACGGGCTTGGCCGCGGCCGCCATCTTGTTCGTCAATGCGGCAAAGCGCGCCGGACTGCTTGAGATAAGCTCGGCGACGCAGCTCGCGGCGCCACTGGCGCAGGCCCTCGCGATCATCCTGGTCTTCGGCCTTGCCTCAAATGCGATGCGTCAGTCATCAAAGTATTCCTCGGTTGCCCTCGCGCTGAACGTCCTTGGGCTGGCAGCCGCAACCGGGGTAGAGTGGGTGATCAATCTCGTATTTGTCCAACTCGACGGCGCGCAAATCGGCATGTTGCGTAGCGGGCCACTGGGAACGGCATTCTTGGCAGCCTCGATGATCTTCTTGCTCGGGTCGATCCTGTATTGCAGTGCGCTGCTGCGCGACGGCAAGGCTCCGCGGATTCCGGTCGTCGCCTACGCCATCGCAACCATTCCCATCGCTCTGCGCAACTTCGTCCCGGAGCTCGTGCTCGACGTGGCCCTGGTGCTGCTTGGCGCCTCAGTGATTTGGCTCGCCCTCTGGATGCTCCGAAGCAAGAGTTTCCAGGCGGAGGCCTACCGCGGCCCGACTGAGGCAGCGATGGCCCCGGTGGTGCGCCCAGCTCTCGCCACGCCGTAGCTCAACGAGAGACATCATGCGACCACCAGCGCATCGTGCGCTTCGGTGGCTCGCGCGAATCACGGAGCTCCACCCGAGGCCGGGAATGGGAATCACTACACCTGACGCCGATCACAATCGTTGTGGTCGCGGTTCAGCAAACACCTGGATCAAGGAAAACAAGATGAACACAACAGCCTCGAATC
>DASXTD010000336.1:0-3649 GCA_036505655.1 Chloroflexota bacterium | reverse complement strand
CGGTTTATCGGGGACGCCCACACGGTGGTGGCCAACCTCCTGAGCGGGGACGTCCACTTCGCGGATACGTTCACGATCAATCCAACGGACGGCGTGAGCCTGGAGAAGGAGTGGGCGGCCAGCGGGCAGGGTGGGGTTCTGTGGTCGCCAACCACGATCCGCATGGCGCTGGTCCAATGGCGGACGGATTACGCAGAGCCCAGAGCGCTGGAAGGGCTCCGAGTGCGTCAGGCGCTGGCGCACGGCTTTGACGTGCCGTCGGTCATCGAGACGTTGAACTATGGCAAGGGTGTTCAGACCCCGAGCGTTACGATCCCAACGACGGCTTTCTACGCCCGGATCGATAAATCGGTCACGCGCTATGGGTATGACGCACGCCAGGTGGCGCAGCTGATGGAGCAGGCGGGGTTTAGCAGGGGCCCGGATGGCATGTATGCCGACGCTGGGGGGACGAGCTTCAACGTCGAGGTCTCATCGGTGGGTGACGACAAGAACGTACAGGAGACGGCCTTCTTCGTGGACAGCCTCAAGAAGGTGGGGCTGGGCGCCACTCAGTACGTGTTCCCGCCCGCGCAAACATCGGACGCGATGGCCCGTGCCTTGCGGCCGGGCCTGTCCATCCGGGGAGGCGGAACGTACAACATCTTCACGTCGGCCGAGGTGGCGGCGCCGGAGAATCGATGGAACGGGGCGAACCGGAACGGCTATAAGAGCGCGGCCTACGATCGGCTGTACGACCTGTACAACAATACGCTGGACCAGACTGAACGAGTCGGGTATCTGAGCCAGATGGAGCAGATCCTCACCAGCGAGGTGCCGGCGGTGCTGCTGTACTTCCAGGCGGAGGCGACGGCGTATTCGAGTACGCTCAAGGGCCCCGAAAACACGGCAGCTCCGGGGGCCGGGGGCGGCGTGCTCCGGATTCACGAATGGACCTGGGGCGGGCAGCACCCGCAGGCATAGGGCAATTTTTGACCACATGCTCCGCTCCTGAATACTCGCCTGCTGGTCGGAGGAAACGTGAATTACACGTGCATATCGGCGGATAACCATCTCGATTTGCTGTGGATGCCGCGGGATACGTGGCAGCGGGGGCTGCCGGCTCGGCTGCGGGACGCGGGACCGAAGGTGGTGGAGACCGACCAGGGCTCGTTCTGGGAGTGGGAAGGCAATCTGCACGGTCCGGCGGCGGACGGCTCGGACAACGGGCGGCTGCTGGACGACATCCTGCGGAGCCAGGGGTTCGAGGTGCCGGATGGATCGCTGCCGCCCTCGGATCCGGAGATCCTGCTGGGCTTGATGGACCAGCAGGAGATGCTGGCGGCGATCACCTTCGGTGGCCTGGCCTGGAAGTCGGCGAAGGATCCGGAGCTGCTGAAGGCCATCTACTCGGTCTACAACGAATTTGCGTTCGAGGTGATGGCCGCGGCGCCGGAGCGGCTGGTGATCCTGCCCAATGTGACGGCGCGGTTCCCCGAAGAGTGCCCGGCGCAGATCGAGGCGCTGGCCAAGCGTGGCGCGAAGGCGGTGGAGTTTCCCTACTGGGATGCCGGCCAGCCGCTCTATGAGGACGTGTGGGAGCGCACCTGGGCGGTGGCGGAGGCTTTGGGCATCCGGCTGTGCGGCCACCTCGGCAACACGGGCGGTACGGCTGCCATCCCCCAGCGACGCAACGGCGCGCGGAGCGCGTGGGGCGCGGCGGTGCCGATGACGGTGGCCGTCCACATCGGGTATCTGATCTTTGCGGGCGTGTTCGACCGCCATCCAGACCTGCGATTCTGCTTCGCCGAGACCCGCATCGGGTGGGCGCCGTTCTGGCTGTCCTGGGCGGATCGCCAGGTCAACATCAGGCGCGAGGATGATCCACGCTTTCGCAACGTAGAGCAGCCGGGCGCGGCCGTGAAGCTAGGTGCGCTGCCCAGTGAGATCTTCCGCCGCAACGTCAGCCTCACCTTCGAGACCGATGCGGTCGGCGTGCAGCTCCTGGAGAGCACGCCCGCACTCGCCCATGCTGCATTGTGGGGTGGCGATTTTCCGCATCCGCAGGGCATCTGGGGCACCAATACAGCCAGTCAGCTCGATACGATGTTTACTGGCGTCGATCCTGCCATCAAGGAACGCGTGCTGTTCGATCACTCGGCGGAGCTGTTCGGCATTTCCGTTCCACCAGCCGTCTGACCGAACTGGTAAGACCACCATATGGAACAAGGGCCGAAGGTCTACCGACCGTGCACTACGGGTCTGAAGTGCCCTGGGTTTTATCGGTCCGACTATCTGAAAAGAATCAAGAATGGGCTGGAGAGCCAGGGCACGGGCAATATCGTGGAGGATCTGGAGGCGAAGCTGCGGGCGCTGGGGAGCGGCAGCCGGGTGGAGGGACGGGACTGCACGGATGCATGCCCGATCCCAGGAGAACGGGCAAACGTGGAGGGTCCCGACGGAAGACTGGCAAAACTCTTCTGGGATGATTTAGACGGCTTTCTTCAGAAATGGGAGCAGGCAGGGCATGCAGCCGTAGGGGGCGGGTAGCACCCGCGGGCGTAGGGGCAATGGAGTTAGTTCTCCACTCTTGAATGATCGCCCTGAAGGGATCATCTCTAGACCTTATTGGGTCGCTGCGCGAATGGCTCTGCCGATCAGTTGGGGCTGGATGATGGGCAGCGGAATGCGCTCTTCGCGGAACTCCTGCACGGACTCGAACGTGAACCCCGCGGCTTCGATGGTGGCGCGGGTATTTCGGTTGAGATGGCAACCGCCGTTGATCAGGCCCCAGAGCGGCGTAAGTCGATCTTGCCAGGCGGCCAGACCTGGGTCCGCTGCTCGTACATGCTCCATGACGAGGAGCTGACCAGCGGGGCGGAGCACGCGGCGCGCCTCACGCAGTGCGGCCGCCGGATCGGGGATCGTGCACAAGGAGAGCGTGAACACGATGGTGTCGAAGCTCTCGTCTGCGAACGGTAGATCTTCGGCTCCATGATCCATTAGGCGAGCGGTTACTCCCAGCTCGGCGGCCCGCCGGCCTGCCCGTTGGAGCATGCCGGGCGATGGGTCGAGGAGGACGAGCTCAGACACCTGGGGCCAGGAATAGTGGGGCAGGTTGGCCCCGGTACCGGCGCCAACGTCGAGGACCTGGCCACGCGCGGCGGGCAGTAAGTCGCGCCGGTGCTCGGCGAAGATGCGTTGTTCCGGTCCGGCCATGAAGGCGTCATACAGGGCAGCAAACGCGCGGCTCAGCAGTCCGGCGGTTGCGTCGGGCCTGACGTCGTTGGTCATGGCCTAGTATGAGGCCTGAACCCGCGACAGAAGCGAGGTGCCGAGGTGAGAAGGGAACTGGCCGCGGACAGTGCCTGAGCTGCTGCAGGCGTACTTAGTCGTTTTTCGCGGTCAACCTGGCCCCGGGTTTCGTGCCGCCCACCTGGTCTATCCTGGCCTTCTTCCTGATTCACCATGGACTCCCTCTGCTGCCGCTGGCGTTGGGTGGGGCAGTGGCGGCGAGCGCCGGGCGATTCTCGCTGGCCATGGCGAGTCGCCGTTGGGGCAGACGGTGGCTACCCCGGACTCGAACCGAGAGTCTCGGGCAACTGGGACGATGGCTGGAGCCCACGATGGGCAGTACCGATGGCGGTTCTTTTCTATTCGTGTGGGCCCA
>DASXTD010000335.1:0-1742 GCA_036505655.1 Chloroflexota bacterium | reverse complement strand
TGGTGGCGGAGCCTGAGCTGTAGTACAGCGGCAGGAAGATCACCTCGTCCGCCGCGAACTTGGCCACATCGGCATACCGTGAGGTGCGCCGGGTCGGATCCAGCTCATTGGCAAACGCCGCGTACAGGCGCTCGTATTCGGGATTGTTGTAGCCGCTGATGTTGGCGCCGGACCAGCCGTTCGATTCGCTCGCGATCACCGCGCTCGTCATGCCTTCGAAGACGTCAGGAGCGATCGAAGTGGGCTGAATGAAGACGCCGCGATTGCCCAGGGCCTTCTGTTCGGCCTTGTCGGTGGCGGTTCCGGGGATGCTGAACAGCGGCGAATCGAGGCCGCCGCGCTTCCACTGATCCGCCAGCGCCAGCCCCTGCTGGACGTTGCCAGGGGTGTTCGCGGCGATACGAACTTCGATGCTGAAGGGCTGACCGTTGCGCTGGAAGATGCCGTCCACACCTTTAGTCCAACCCGATTCTCCGAAGAGTCGAGCGGCCGTGGTCAAATCGTAGGGATACTTTTTGGCTGAGCGCTGCTCGGCCAGTCGAAAAGCGGGGTCCTCGGGGGAGAGGAACATGTCGGCGGGGGCCGAGCCACCGCCCGGGAAGAAGGTATCAGCCAGAGTCTGACGATCGATCGTGTGGACGAGGGCTTGACGCACCCGAGGGTCGCGCTGCCAGGGAAGCGTGGGGTCTTTGAATTGGAAGCGGCCCCAGGTGACGTCGCTCATCATCTCGATCACGGTGCCCCCCTGGGCGCCCCAGGCGGCCTTGACCGGTAGGAGGTCGTCGTACTTCAGACTGCCGATGGCGACCAGATCGACGTCGCCTGACATGAGGTTGGTGGACAGCACCGTGGCGTCGGTGATGTAGCGAATGATGATCCGATCGATTTTGGGGCGGCCGAGGAAGTAGCTGTCAAAAGCCAGGGCCTCGGTGAAGCTGCCGGGTTCCCACTGTCCGAGCCGATAGGGGCCCAGGCCCACGAATTCAGTGGTCCAGTACGAGCTGTTGGTGAAGGCTTTCTTGTCACCGGCCTGGTACAGGGCGCCCATGATGTGATTCGGGACCGCCGGTACGTCCGCCGGGCCTCCCTGGTTGGCCCCGAAGTAAGGCTGGGACCAGCGCACGATGAGGGTCTGGGTATCTGGGGCGAGCACGTCGCTGATGAGCCCCACCTGCCCCGTGCGCGGTAGTGGCAGCTCGGGATCGCGGGCCACCCGGATGCCAAGAACGAAGTCTTCAGCCGTGAGGGGAGTGCCGTCGTGCCACAGGACGTTGGGCCGCAGCTTCCAGGTGACTTCCATCGAGCCGTCAGGCGCGACCTTCCAGTCGCCGCCTTCGACCGAGGGGACCTTCGCCGCCACCCGGGGCTGGATGTTGTCCTGTTGTTCGGTGACGGTATGGCCGGCGTGGAACATCCACATGTGCTGGGCGGACATGTTGCTGCTGCCCGCGTAGACGGCGATGCCCGTAGTGGGTTCTTTCAAGGTGCCGATGCGCAGGACTTTCGGCGCCGCCGGGGCCTGGGTACTAGCGTTCCCACCGGTGCCTGAATTGGCCGGGGCGCAGCCAGCCAAGACTGCGACGAGTGTTAGGAGTGTCAAGGCGTGGGCCGTGCGAAAACTTCGTCGGTTGAGGGCAGAGGCGATCATGGGTTTCTCTCTCCTATATCGTCGGCTGGGCTCCCACTTCGACGCGCTGGAGTGATATTATCGCCGGGATCGCAGAAAGCCGAAATCGTTACTT
>DASXTD010000334.1:0-3328 GCA_036505655.1 Chloroflexota bacterium | reverse complement strand
TTCTGGAACTCGCCGCGCCCAACGGCTCTTGCGATGCCGCCCGCCGCGATCTCGTCTCTTCTCTTAGCACAAACCCGTCCCGCCTTGCCAAAGAGTCAAGGTGGCGCTTCGCCTCCTCGTAGCCGAGAAACCGGCGCTCGTCTGACCGAAACGCGCTGGTATGGGCCATGCGGCGTCCCTTGACCAGCTTGATCCCGTGCTTCTTGTGCAGCAGCTCGTGGTACATCACGAAGTCCACCACGCGGGAAGGGACGCGCTCGTGATCGAGTGAAATCGAGAGCATGACGGCGTCGCGGTGCGGACGATAGGTTCCAAACGTGCGGACCGTGAGCCGGCGGTTCCATTCGATTCTCGGCCGCGGCATCGCGCCGTCGAAATAGGCGTCATTCACGCGCTCGAAACTCTCGTCGAGGCTGTGGACGCGTCCACTCCTGGATGAGAGGCACGGTCCCGCCAGCGCTTCCAGGTCGAGCAGGGTGCGGGCGAACTCCTCTGAGTGAGCGAAGTCGCCGACCATTCGCGAGCCACGTGCTCGCCGGCGCGAGGTCGCCGCGCTGAGGAGCGCGCCCCAAACGTCGGGAGGGGCGTTCAGGAAGCCCTCGTTGATTGCAAGCAGGACGGCTTTCACTGGTCCTGGTCTCGGAGGCTGGCTCCCGGTTCGGCGACAAGTCCAGAGCGCCTGCGTGTTCAAGAGCCGGAGCTGCACAGGCTCGCGATCCTGATTGAGTGAGGAAAGCGCCTGATCGGCCCGTTGGAGCGCTTGCAGATGGAGTCGGAGGTGCTCCGGAGCACCCAGAAACTTGAGCCAGCAATAAACGCGCCGAGACGGAGGCGGAAGCTCAGCGGGGATGACGCCATCGCGCACGCACCACCGCTCCACAGCTGCGACGTGGCAATCGATATCGTGCTGGAGCTTCTGAACGGCGCAGTCTCCGTCGAAAAGCTGTGGCAGCTCAGCCCACATGCGATCCGCAAGCTGCTGCTCTAGGGCGATGACGCCCTTCAATCCCAGCCTCATCCTGCTGTTGTACCTCCGGATGCCCACCTACCCGGTCATGCGCAGTCTGCCACAGCAGCAGCGCGAGGGGGCGTGATTCCCAGGCACAACGCAGACTTCGGCGGCTTGATGGTCTTCCACCCCTCTAACCGGCCACTTGATTGCGCTAGTATTCCGCCGACATGGGCTCAGACCAAGCAGCTGCGGATCGGGAGCCGATCGAATCAAAGACATCGACTAGCTGATTCAGAAACTGGCTAGCACCATAGGAAGCAAGGAGGGTGAGTGATGGCTGAAGCAAGCAAATCGGGAGCAGTATGCTGGGTGGACCATTGTGTGGTGCCGGTAACCGACCTGGAACGGTGGCTCGACTTCTATGCCCGCGTGCTAGGCGCCGAGCAACGCCCCTTTGGCGAGGGCGACGGGGCACCGGCCGCGAACCTGGAGCGGCCGATGAGGAATGGGGAATTCGGTCCCGGCGCGCCTCGGGGTCGGAAGGTCGCCTTCACCTGGGTAGGGCCCTGCCACGTGGGCGGCTCGGTGGCCAGCGAGATGCGACCCAGTAAGGGTCTGGGCGTGGGTGCTCCTCGCTACAGCTATTTCATTCGGCCGAAAGAGATCGAAGATCACCTGCGCCGCCTCGACGAGCAGAACGTAGCGCACCTAGACCCTCTTCGCACCGACGAGGAAGGTGAAGAAGGAACCGCGATCCGCTTCGAGGATCCGGATGGGAACCAACTGGAGTTCTGGGCGCCGGTAGCCATGCCGGACGGTGCGATGGATGACGAGAGCTCAGCCAAGGTGGGGCGAATCGCGGCGGCCACCTTCGAATCACGCGATCTGACCCGTACGCTCGACTTCTTCAACGAATTTTGCCACCTGGAGCCCGCCCTAGACACGGCGCGGGACAAGATGGTCTTTCCGCTGGCAGCGGGCGGTCGCCTGGTCTTCAAGCACGTGGACGACCTCGGGGACCGAACCCTTGGCCACACGCCGTACCGGGCCCTGCACACGGCGCTGGTCGTGCGGGACGAGCAATTCCTGCCCTTGATGCGAAATATGTGGGAGAAGCTGCCCGAGTGGGACTTCGACCCGGAAAGCACGGTGGTGCCAAGGGAGACTTTGGAAAGCCTGCCGGCGCGGACTTGCATCCACGGTGCGCCTATCGGCCCGGAATGGAAGGCGACCGTGGGCCGCGGCGACAGTTTCTGCGACTGGGACACCAACGGCTTCCATTTCATGGGCGCGACCGAAGTGGATGGCTCCATGGCCCACCCGAAAGGTGTCTCGGAGCGCGCCTACATGGAGGCCGAAAAAGCCCTCAGCTAAGGGTCTGAAACACGCGTTCTTCGGGGGTCACGCCCTCACCCAACCCTCTCCCAGAGGGAGAGGGGGGAGCGCCTCGTGCCTCTCCCCCCTGGGAGAGGCCGGCCGCCGGCCCGCAGGGCCAAGGACGGGTGAGGGCGTAACCTCCTTCATCGGGGGAAGGCTTCGCGGAGGCCGCCGTCGACGGGGATCATCGCTCCCGTGGTCTTGCTGGAGCGATCGCTGGCTAGCCAGAGCGCGGCCTGGGCTACATCGTCCGGCGTAACCCGAGCCTTCAAGAGATTTCGCTGCTGATAGTAGCCCTCCAGGCCGTCCGCCTCGATGCCGTACGAAGCGGCGCGCATCTCTTTGAGCTCATCGGACCACAGGCCGGAGTCCTCGAAGACGGCATCCGGGTTGATCATGTTCACCCGAACCCCGAACTCGCCGCCTTCTATGGCCAACACGCGGGCCAGCTGAGCTTCGGCTGCCTTAGCCACGCTGTAGGCGCCGAAATCCTTGCCCGGGGCCGGCACGTTCTTGGTGGCCACGAACACCATAGAGCCGCCGGTCCGCTGCTCTTTGAAGATTCGCATGGCTTCACGAGCCACTAGGAAATGCCCGGTCGCGTTCACGGCGAGGCTGCGCTGCCAATCGTCCAATTCGAGGGTGTCCAGCGGCGCGACGATTGCGACACCCGCGTTCGAGATCAGGATGTCGAGGCCTCCATAGGTCAGCCTCAGTTTTTCGAAGGCCGCCGCCACGGATGTTTCATCAGTCACGTCCAGCGACACCGCGGCCGCTCGGCCGGCGCCTTCCTTCTGCTCGATCCCAGTCGCCACCGCAGTTGCGCGCTCTTCGTTGATGTCAGTTAGCAGCACGTGGGCGCCCTCGGCGGCCAGGCGACGAGCGATGGCGGCCCCAATCCCCCGCGCGGCTCCGGTCACAAGGACGACCCGGCGGGCGAGCTCTTTCTCGGCTGGAGCCAGAGTGAGCTTGTAGAGCTCGAGCGGCCAGTACTCGGCG
>DASXTD010000333.1:0-8932 GCA_036505655.1 Chloroflexota bacterium | reverse complement strand
TGTTGGAGGCCGCCCGATGAGCCTGGAAGATCGACTGAGCGGATGGACGGGGCCGTCCAGCGAGACCGAGCAAGACAAGCAGGAGCGTACCGAGCGCATGATCCGCGAAGCCGTGAAGGAGCATCCTGCTTTCGACAGCGTTGACCTCGATGTCTACGCCAAGGGTTCGTACGCCAACAACACCAACGTCAAGACCGACAGCGACGTCGACATCGCGGTGCAGTGCGGTGACGCCTTCTACTGGGACGAGGCCAGCAAGGGCACATACTCGCCGTCCTCGGCGTACGCGGGGATCTGGACACCGGCCAAGCTGCGGTCGGAGCTGGAAGCAGCCTTGAAGAAGAAGTTCCCCGGCCAGGTTGACTCCTCCGGCTCGACCGCCTTCCGCATCCACTCAGGCACCGCTCGGGTCGACGCCGACGTCATTCCCTGCTTCGACTACCGCTATTACCTCTCATCAGGCAACTACCGGGAGGGCTCCAAGGTCTTCAAGAAGGACGGGAGCAGCCTCATCAACTACCCCGCGCAACAACTGGCGAACGGCCGGGCGAAGAACAACCGCACCAGTCAGTTCTACAAGAAGGCCGTCCGGATCATGAAGCGAGTGGAGAACGCGATGCTCGTCGCTGGCGTTCACCGCGAGGTTCCGTCCTTCTTCGTCGAGTGTCTCGTATATAACTGCCCTGACAGCATCTTTCTTGAGTCGACCTGGACCAAGACCGTCCGAGGCATCATTGTCCACATTTGGAACGGCCTTGAGGGCGCGGAGCCAACCGATGAATCCAAGCGGTGGCTCGAGGTCAGTGAGTGCAAGTACCTGTTCCACACTGCGCAGGCCTGGACCCGAGCTGGCGGGCGCGACTTTGCCAAGGCGGTTTGGAACTATCTGGGGTACGCCTCATGAAGCGGACGATCACCATCCGCGTCATTGTCGCGGTGGTCGTCGTTGTCTTTGTGATTGGAACCTGGGTGCAAGCTGGGCGGCCCGACCTAGCCGCGCTGAAGTTCTTCTCTGCCGCAGTCCTGGCTAGTACGGCCGTCTTCAATCTGTGGGATTTCTGGTTGTGGCGGCTTCCCTTCGTCCAGCGGATTCCGGGAGTGCCGCGGAGCCTCCGGGGCACTTGGGAGGGAACGCTCACCTCATTCTGGGTCGATCCGAGTACCGGCAAGAGCCCAGAGCCAAAGACCGTTTATCTCGTCGTACAACAGACAGGCTCTCTCATTATCGTGAAGCTGCTGACCGATGAGTCCAGGTCTACCTCAGCCTTGGCCAACGTCTCCGAAGTTGACGGCTCTGTCTTGTTGGCGTACCTGTACTTGAATAAGCCGGATATGCGTGTCGAGCATCGTAGCCGTATTCATCACGGCTCGGCCGTCTTCGACGTTTCCGGGTGCCCGGCTAGGCGTCTGAAGGGACGCTACTGGACCGACCGCGACAGCAAGGGCGAACTTGAGTTCGTGGAGCGGAGCAACAAGCTCGCTGATGACTTCGCGGAGGCAGCTGGATATTTCCAGGAGAGATCATGACCATGAGGCTGCAACTCAAACAAGAATGGACGCTCGGCGATCGTATAGGCGCGGGCGGCTTTGGCAAGGTTTTCGCCGCTCGATCCAAAGCGGGAGACGAAGCTGTCGCGAAGCTCGTGCCCAAGGCCCCAGGGGCGGAACGTGAGATGCTTTTCGTCAGCCTCAACGGTGCGCGCAATGTTGTTCCAGTGATTGATAGCGGCGAGACCGACGACGCTTGGGTGCTGGTAATGCCTCGTGCGGAGAAGTCGCTCCGACAGTACCTCAACGAGTCCAATAGCCCGCTCAGCGTCGCCGACGGTGTCGCTGTCTTGTCGGACATCGCCACCACCCTTGCTGACCTGGATGGCAAGGTGGTTCACCGCGACCTCAAGCCAGAGAACGTACTGCTTCTCGATGGGCACTGGTGCCTGGCCGACTTCGGCATTTCGCGCTACGCCGAAGCGACAACGGCACCGGATACTCAGAAGTACGCGCTGTCCCCGCCATACGCAGCGCCGGAGCGCTGGCGGAGTGAACGCGCGACTATCGCAGCCGACGTCTACGCCCTCGGGGTCATGGCGTACGAGATGCTGTCCGGCTCGTTGCCGTTCACTGGCTCTGACGTCCACGACTTCCGTGAGCATCACCTCCACTCCGATCCCGTTCACCTCGGCTCAGTGACCGCTCCACTGGCGGCCCTCATCGAGGAGTGCCTGTATAAATCACCGGAGGCGCGGCCAAGTCCAAATAACATCCTGGCTCGCTTGGCAAAGATCGCCGAGGCCGCACCGTCCGCCGGGCTCGCAAAGCTTCAGGAGGCAAATCGCGCGGAAGCGGTGCGGCGTGGGGAGTCCGGCCGACGTGAGTCTGAGTTCCGGTCGGAGGAAGAGCGCAGAGCGTCCCTATTCGACGCGGCATCCAAGAGTCTGACCCGGATTGCAGACTCACTCAGAGAGGCTATCGAGCAGGCGGCTCCCGCAGCCAGTGTGTCGAGCAACCGGAGTGGTGGCTGGAGCGCCCGGCTGAATCAAGCCCAGCTGGAGTTCGATCCGCCAACGAGAACCGCCACAAACCCGTGGGGAAGGTGGACGCCACCGGCCTTTGATGTCATAGCTCACGCCGCCATCGGAATCCGCATTCCTCCGAACAGCTACGAGTACGAGGGTCGCGTGCATTCGTTGTGGTTCTGTGACGCCCAGGAGGCGGGACGCTACCAATGGTTCGAGACTGCGTTCATGGTCTCGGCGTTCATTGCGAAGCGTGGTCGCCAGGACCCGTTCGCGATGAACCCTGGCGAGGAGTCAGCCAAAGCAGTTTGGAACGGCATGGCAGAGTGGCAGGTAGCATGGCCATTCACCCCTCTGGCCGTTGGAGATCTGGACGAGTTCATTAACCGGTGGGCTGGTTGGTTTGCGGATGCCGCACAGGGGCAGCTCAATCACCCTAGCTCGATGCCCGAACGACCCCTGCAGGGAAGTTGGCGAAGAGATTGATCCGGCAGAGTACTGGCGGTGGCTGAACGACTTTGTCACCAACAGCGCCCAGGTCGTGCACATTTCCAGAAATACCCTGGGCGGTTTCATCCTCAGTCTCCAAGACGACTCCGATCCAGAGGCCTCCGATCTTGCTGGGCACTGGTAGGCCCCCAGGGCCCCAGGGCCTCGGCAAAGTCCCGATTCGCCCCATTCGTCCATCGTCGGTGGCACCTGAAGCGACGTCTCACCCCTCCAATAGAGGCGTGCACGCGCCGTCCTCAAAGCGGCTCTCGACCCCACCCTGGACCAGCCGGAATGGCTCATCTAACCCCCGCGACCCTGACAGGGATCAAGCGCCGTGCCCCTCATGAGCGGTTGCTGCAAAGGCACCAAGCATCGCTGGTGGTGCCGACGGCGCCATGCGACGATGGCCGGTGTCCGGCCACCGGCGGGTCGTGCACGTCGCAGGTCGCAGATCGCCACCGGCCGTCAAGTCTGCCCTCCGACCCGAGGAGGACCCATGCCCCTCACCGAGGAACAGCAACAGCGCCTGCAACAGATCCGAGAACGGGCCGACCAGATCGAGCGAGACGCGGCGCTGTCGATGATCCGAAACGTCCTGGCGGCCGGCCTATCTGTCCCAGTGTCAGGCGCGGTCTTTGGTGTTGGGGGCCCAGCTGCCGCCGGGACGGCCGTCGTGGGGATCGGGATCGCCGCACGGAATGAGATCCGGAGCTACATGCAAGAGCTCATGGCCCTCAGACAAGAGCAGGTGGAGATCCTTGAGTCGGACACTCCCCCGATCACCATCGAGTTCACGGCCCCGACCGTGGAGTTCGACGTGGCCGTCAACGGTCAGGACACGGGCACGATCACGATCCCCGAGGTAACCGTCGTCGGCAACCCGAGCGATGCCAACACGGGCACCCCCACGATCACCATCCCCCCCGTGGTCATCGAGGTCACCAGCACCGAAACCCCTGACCCGACGGTCATCACGATCCCCGAGACCATCATCGACGGCGGCGTTAACGGCGGCATCGACGGCGACATCGGCCCCGACATGGACGGCGGCATCGACGGCAGGATCGGTGACGGCTTTGGCGGCGGCGAGGGCGGCGGCGAGGGCGGCGGCGAGGGCGGCGAGGGCCGCGTCGGTGGCGGCCGTTTCGGCGGCGGCGAGGGCGGGATCGGCGGCGGGATCGACGGCGGCGAGGGCGGCGAGGGCGGCTTTGGCGGCGGCAACGGCGGGGGCAACGGCGGGGGCAACGGCGGGGGCAACGGCGGCAACGGCGGGGGCAACGGCGGCAACGGCGGCGACGGGGGCAACGGCGGGGGCAACGGCGGCGACGGCGGCTTCGCTCCCCCTGGCGAGGTACTGGAGTGAGGGTGGCGCCCCAGGGCCTCGGCAAAATGCCGAAGTGTCGGGCTCACGGGATTGTTATGCTTATTCCACCTCTACTCCGCTATTCACCTGACTGTCACCAGGCAGACAAGCCCGCACTTTGCCGAGGCCCTGGGCCTACCCCAACCAAGTTCCGGACCGATGGTTTGGCAGCCCTCTGTCGCGCCCTATGATCCTCACCATGATGAAGAACCAGGAGCGTTCGGCTCGATCGCTCGAGATGGGGACGGCCCGGGTCGAGGCGTTCAGCGACTCGGTCATGGCGGTAATCATCACAATCCTGGCGTTCCAGTTGCGGGCCCCGCGTGGCGCGACGTTGGGCGCCGTTCGCGAGCAACTGCCGGGCCTGCTCGTGTACGTGCTGAGCTTCGTGTTCATCGGGATTTACTGGAACAACCACCATCACCTGTTCCGGGCCGCCGACCGGATCAGCGGCGCGGTGATGTGGGCGAACCTGTTCCTGTTGTTCTGGCTGTCGCTCATCCCGGTGCTGACAGAATGGCTCCGAGACGAGTACAGCCGCGCGCTTCCTGCTGCCGCGTATGGCGCTGTGGCGCTCGCGGCAGGGTTCGCGTACTCGATCCTCGTACGAGCGCTCATCCAGGCGAACGGCCGTGAGTCGGCCGTGGCGAAGGCCGTCGGGTCCGACGTCAAGGGGTACACGTCGCTGGTGCTGTACGCCGCAGGGGTCGGGCTTGCCTTCGTGAGCCCATGGATCTCGTACGTGAGCTACGTGGCCGTATCGATTATGTGGTTCGTCCCGGATCGCCGGTTCACCCGCTCGTAGCTGCCACCCGGTTCCTGCCCACGGCCAACGGACCATGAGGTCACGATCTACGGCTAGGAGTACTAGCTGCACGAACGTCGACATAGCTGAAGACCATGGGTAAGTTGACCCAGACCACTACAATACCGTCCCAGTCTAGCGAGCATGGTGAAGGCAGTCGAACCTCACTGCTGTCCGTCTTGAGTTGGAGAGTTCCTCGCCTTCCGTGCCGCCAATCGGCTCTGAGAGTCGGTGAATCTTTGACGGAGCACATATAGATGGTCGAGCAAGGCCTCCGCGAAGTCTAGAGCATCCTCGGCGTCCTCCCGTGCAACCAGACGCCCCGTGTAATGAGCACCTTCATTGCCAACTACTCGTAAAGGGATCGGCTCGCTCAGCGAGCGCCCCGTCGATCATCCCGAGCGCCTGGAGCTCCTTAAATTAGTATCCGCTCGCCGCCGATGTGTTGGTGTCGCCGCGAAATGTCAATCGGCCTTCAATTGCATCAAGTAGAGTCTCGTCCCATGCTTGATGCGTAGAAGGCCATCTGGAAAGAGAGAGACCCTTGCGGATGGCATCTCGAAGATGCTGCTCCATAGCGTTGATGAGCAATGGCAGCCGCTGTCTCTGCTGCCTCTGCCTCTTTGTGAGCTTGCCGCCGTGGGCGATGGCACTTCTCATGTCGTAGGCGCTCTTGAATTCCGCGAAGATTCTCCGCCGAGTAATGGCATCAGTGCCGAGAAAGGCGGCGGCACGTAGCCGCACCTTGTAACTAACTTCCTGGGTCTCCCCAGCACCAAAGAGTGCTTCAGCAGCGATAACCAAATCTACAAGCTGGTCCTCTAGTCTGAAGCGATATCTCGCTTCACTGAAACGTCGGGCGGCAAGGTCAACGGGCCCCCCTACGCGGTCAAGCCATTGCCAGAGTCGCACGAACTCAGGTACCTGAGCCGCGGTTAAGCGGTAGGGCTCACCTTGAAGGAAGCGCCACCGTGGTGGGTACATCTCCGAGCTGCCTGTTCCACTGGGTGGCGGCTCGAAGGTATGGGCCAGTGTGGCCACTGGAATGACCCAGCCATCTTGAAACAGCCGAAGGGCCGCGATGGTCCGCTCGGTCGTGTCTCGACGCAGCACCGATGCCAAATGCATATCTTCCGCCGTCACTCTTAGGCCGCCCTGTCCCAGGATGCCCCGAGGAAGGGACCAGGTGTGGCGAATCGCGCAGGACGGGACTCTGAATCCCGCCATCGCCGTCGAGGGCAGCAAGCCTAGCGTCAAGGCCATGCGGAGGTGTGCTGGGGTGACTTCCACTATCTCGACATCCTCCCGGAGCCGCAACGGCAGCACTTCACTGGCGAATTCCGCTAGGAGATCGAGCTCCTCTTGGGGGACCTCGGTTGCGTACAGTCGCGCTTCTAGGTCAGCGTAGTACCGCTCAAATGTTTGCTCGTCTGCGGCCGAACTTGGCGACTCCTCCAGGCAGTGGATGACCACATGATCAGTAACGCTCTGTAAATCAATGCGCACCAAAGTAAAGGCCGTACCGACAAGGTTGCCAATTTGTGGAGAGATGACATCGTCGGCCTCTAGAGAATTAACGAGCGCTGCGTACTCCGGCAGTGCATGGAGTTCCTGTTGAATTGGTTGTTCTAACAACCTGATTAGGGATCGTCCGAGTCCCGGCGATGGCTTGATACCCTCGCCGTTTCCCGATCCCGTTGGCTCTTCTCGTTCCAGCAATGGAGCACAGCGCTCACGAACCAACTTCATACCCGCGAGTACATAGCGCTTCATCGCCGCGTGCAGCTCCAGGTTGCGCACTTCAACCACTTCCTAGCGACTGCGGGTGAGTTGGGTAGGCCTTTCCTGGTGCGCCCAGGGCCAGCACGCTCCCTGTGGATAGGCAACGCGATATGAGGGCAATGTTCTAGCCGACTCGACCATATTGTTGATAGACCGACTGCACTAGCTCGTTCAAATCTTCCGCGAGACTAACCGCATCCATCAGTTCCTGCTGAGACAACGGGCGCGCATGGGCTACAGCATTGCGGGCAGCACGAACAATCTGTATTTCCGGCCCGAAATCAGAGCGAAGACGGCTCAACTCGGCCTGAAGGCTCCCGTCCCTAGAATCAGACTCCGCCTTCATCGGAGGAACACCGCGTAGCTGCAGTGATTCGCTCAACTGCTCCCATGCTCGCAGAAGTCTTGAGGCCAACACCGCCTCGTTAGGCAAGGAAGCTCTCATCGAATGACTCGTCGGCTCCGGGGGAGTCCCGGTTCGGAATCGCCTTTCTTTCTCCTCCAGATTCTCTCGCGCTCGACGAAGTTCATCAGTCCCAATATAGATGTCGCCGATCGTTGCATGGGCAGATGACGTCGCCGCGGCAAGATTATCGAGGCGCGTCTGATAGATCGACAGCTGTTGATCCAGACGATCCTGACGTTCCTGCTGCTCATGGGCTCGCCGTTCGTTGTCCGACAGTCGGCGCTTGAGTGAGACGAATCCCGGAATGCCGAGTTCTGATAGCTCCGGCCAAACTAGTAGGAGGACGGCGAGAAGTGCCGACAACCACACCAAAGTCTGTTATCGCTGGGGGTCGACAAACTGTAACGACCCTTCCGGCTTCGGCCAACTTCTGTTCGCATACACTAAACCAGCCGAGCAGTGAGCCAAGAATCCCGAAGGAAAGCAGTAGGGCGACTCCCCCCCATCGTAACTTTGACATATCTCAATCCATCACTCATTGAGGTCATCACCGGCCAATAGAACCAAATCCTACAACACTTCTAGGAGACGGCCACTCGTGGGCCTCAGCGTCCCCGGCGCCGCGCCGGCCAGGGCAGCCTGCTCGATCTCGTCAAGCTCGGCAAGGGTCGGAACGGCCTTGCGGGGCACACGACGCCGCCGTCACCATCCAGCACCCGGACCGTGGGCGCTGATGATCCCCAGGTCACCGTGACGGTGTCGGGCACCGTGCAGAAGCAGCCGACGTACATCCAGCCCGCCGCCGAGGACCCTTACCTGCGCAGCGGCCAGCGACCGGTAATAGCGGCAAGGTGGCGGCCAGCCACACCGGGGCGGCGATCGAGACCGCGCTGACGTTGACCGTCACGCGGACCAACCCGGACGGCTCGACCGTGCGGCTGCGCGACGTCACCACGGCGAAGGACGGGACCTTCTCGTTCCCCGACTCACTGCCCCAGGTCGACCCGTACGCCTTCGCGGAGTTTACCTACGAGATCGCCTGGGCCGGCAACGCGACGTATGAGGCGAGCACCGGCGTCGTCGTCTACGTCACGCCCACTCGGTGAGCCGCGGCGATCAGGACGCTTCGCTCACCTAGGCGACCTGGAGCGCCGACGCTCGGCACGCACCGGGCAGGACAGATGACCATGCCAAATACAGCAGGCCCGAGTGGTTGCCAGGGGTCTGAGCGGGCGGTTGAAGGCGCGGCCCCGAGACCTGAGCGCTTGAGTCGGCGCCACTCGGCCCTCGTTCTCTTGTCAGCACCCTGTCAGCACTTCGACCGCACGACACCTCGTAGAACATCATGAACCGGCGGGCCGCCAGCCAATCGAGCCTAGGTGAGGAGGTGTGACGGCGGGCGCCGTGGTGTCCTGTTTGCCGGTGTGACTGGGATGGCATGCAAGAGGTCAGGGGTTCAAATCCCCTCAGCTCCACCCTTCCCGACACGCTATTCCTGCAGCTCAGCGGGGGTGACCTCCCAAGCAGTGATTGCTCCGCTGGTCTGACCCCCAAGGGTCACGTGTCAG
>DASXTD010000332.1:0-1911 GCA_036505655.1 Chloroflexota bacterium | reverse complement strand
GTGGACGATACCCACACGATGGACTTCGGCTTCGCCTATCGCCGTATAGAAGGCGCGCGGCCGGGTCGCTATCAGTTCACGGGGACCAGCGGAGCCGATCGGCCGTACGAAGAGCGGCAGCGGCAGCCTGGCGACTACGAGGCCCTGCCGAGCCAGCGGGAGATCGCGGTACATGCGCTGGAGCATCTCGGCTGGAGCGACGGCGGAGTCAGCACGGTGCGCAAGCTCGTGCGTGAAGGCATCCGCGCAGTTGAGCGGGGAGAAGATCCACCCGGCGTCGTCCTCGCCGCGAGAGGCGTAATCGACACCTATGCCCACAGCAGCGTGCTCAAAGTTCCAGCGGCTAACACTCCCGAGCAGGACAAAGAGCTTCTCCGCGAAACGGGCCGCAAGGTGCTAAATGGCTGGCACTCCGACCGCGCCGCGGTGCTCAACGGCCCCAGATGAATCGCTAGTCCATCTTGAGGAGGCGCTTGGCGTTGCCGCTGAGGATCTTTTCCTTGTCTTCTTTGGAGAAGGGGGCGTCTTCGATCCATTTGACGCCGTAGCCGTTGTTCTTCCAGGGATAGTCAACCGAGAACAGGATGCGGTCGACGCCCATCTCCATCATCGTGCAGAGGAGAGCTGGGGTGGAGAAGTTGCCGCTGGTCGTGACGTAGAAGTTGCGGCAGAACTGCTCGCGGAAGGTGGTGGGCAGGTTCCGCGAGAAGGACCAATCGACCCGCCACAGGGAGAACGGGACCGATTCGCCGAGGTGCCCGAGAATGATTTTGACTTTGGGGTACTTTTCGAGCATTCCGCTCAGGACCATTCGAATCGCCTGGGTGGCCGTCTCCACCGTGTAGGCCCAGACCAGCATGCCGCTGAATTCCCTGGCGTAGTCATCGTAATAGGCCTTGGCGACGTCAGGGTGGGGCTTGCCGGGATGGAGGTAGATGGGGACGTCGAGGTCCTGCGCTCGCTCGAAGATTGGTTCGAACCGAGGGTCGTCGAAGAACAGCCCATTGCTCTGCCCGTGGACCATGGCGCCCTTGAAGCCAAGCTGCGTGATCGCGCGCTCCAGCTCATCGGCGGATGCGTTGGGATCGGCCGTGGGGAGCACAGCGAAACCGGCATAGCGGTCTGGATGCTCCAGGATGGTTTCGAAGAGGCGATCGTTGGTTCGTTGGGCGAGCGGAATAGCAATGTCTGCGTCCATGCGCTGAGTGGACGGTCCCGTCTGCGAAAGAACCTGCACGTCGATGCCGCCCTCGTCCATCTCTTTGAGGCGGAGCTCTCCGAGGTCATCGAGTCGGGTCCGAATGAAGCCGGAGCCGTCTTCCGAGTCGGCGTATTTGGCCAGCTCGGGGTCCATGAAGTGTTCCTCGAGCGCAATGACGCGCTGGTTGGTACTCGTCGCCATCGTCTTCCCCGCTTCCTACTCGTCGTTAGAATCTTTAGCCAATGGAGAGCCGATCATAACACCCGATTGACGGCCGAACGTTGTGTCGCACCTCTGAAACCGGTCCCCGAGGCGCTGCGCTCTAGTCTGCGAAAGGATGCTAAAGTAGGCGCGCTATGCAGAAGAAGATCGCCCTCAACGCTGTCCTGTTATTTGCGCTGGTCGTGACGGCCTGCAGTCCTAGCCGAACGACAACCACCGGTTCCGAAACAGCTCCGCCCGAAATCCCGCCTTCGCAGGCCCGGCCGCTGGTCGTGTTCATCCGCATCGAGCCGGCAAGCGTGGCTATCCGCGCCTTCACCCAGACCGGTGCTGCTCTGCGCACCCCGTTCCTGATGTTCAATGCCCTCGCCGCGCGGCCAGACGCCAAGGGCCAGCCGCAACCTGAGCTCCTCACCAGCCTGCCCGCACTCAATACCGATAGCTGGCGGGTATTTCCGGACGGCACCATGCAGACCATTTACACGCTG
>DASXTD010000331.1:0-5524 GCA_036505655.1 Chloroflexota bacterium | reverse complement strand
GCGCTCCGCGCCGTACACCCGGACCGGAACGGCCACCTGTGCGAGGGCGTCGTCGCGGAAGGGGGCGGTATTCGGTGCCATGAGCACGATGGCGCGCACACGAGGATCACGGACATCCGGAATATCGCCGACCTTCCGGGTGGCTTCCCGCGTCGCGGGACCACCGTAGGAGCAGAACTTGGAATCGTCGGGATGCTGTCGGCAGTGCGCCACGCTGGCAGCGGGACTCGGCTTCGCGCCGGCGACGGCCAGCGCGGTATAGCCTCCGTTTGAGTGTCCCACGACCCCGATGCGCTCCCGCTGGATGTGGGAGCCGAGTTCCGCGTCGTCCAGCAACGTATCGATGACGCGGGAGACTTGCTTCGGCCGCCCGACCCACACGCCGACACCGGAGATGTCGTTGTCCTTTCCCCGTGGGTGCGTGGGAGCAGCGACGACATAACCATGCGAGGCGAGCGCCATCGCCAGGTCTCGGTGGTTCAAGGAGAGCCCGCCGGCTCCGTGTGATATGACGATGAACCCGAACTTCCCGTCAGCCGGGGGAGCGTTGTTGGCCACCTGCATCTCGAACGCGACCAACCGACACAGCATCGCGGGCAACCTGCACGCGGAGAGGAGAGGGACCCGGTCAGGAAGAGAGGAGCGGGCGCTGCGGGGGTGGGATACCAAAGAGCAGCAGGGAACACCTCGCCCGTGGCGGCGTCTTGAACGTCGATCCTGCGATAGGCGATGTTCGAAGACGGCGCAGCCTCAGTTGTGAAAGCGACGCCGAGCAGCACGAGGCCCAGAAGGTACTTGAAGATGGCAGGAGGCCTCACACCTTCGGCCGTTCTGGTCCTACGACTGGCGGCGACGATGGCACCTTCATCCTCGAGGCTCTTTCGGTGTGCGCCGAACGGCCAGGATAACGTGCGGCGCGAAGCGCCGTCAGGTTCATCCTGTTGTTAGAGGGCAGGCCACTACGCATTCAGTGGAACCCCTTTCGCGCACAGGGGACAGGCGCTGGGCTCCCAGATCCGACTTGGAAACGACGCAAGCGCTTCAAGGGCAACACGATGTGTTGCCGCGAGTTCGCTGGCTGCGAGGCCGTACACGGCGAGCGTTCCGATAGCAACCGGTTGGGCACCGCATTGCTTCAGCGCGGCAAGTGTGCCGCGGACTGCCGAACCGGCATTGATGACGTCGTTGACGATCACGACGCGCTTACCCTGGAGCTCGGGCTTGAGGGGCTTTGGGATTGGATATGAGACCGGAAACAGGCCCGCCGCCCGGTGGTCTCGCACCGGCTCCGAATAGGAGAAGGGCAGGCGGAGCGACGATGCGACCATGAGGCCCACGAATGCGCCCTCGACGAGGGGCCCACACACTGCCTCAGCGTGATATCCGCGGAGACGGTCTGCAAGAGCTTCTGCCAACGGCTGCACGCGTTCCGGGTGCAGGAGAAGAAGCTCTAGGTCCAGCCAGACCTGGCCGTGATGGCCCGACTCAAAGACGAAATGACCCTCCCGCTTCGGAAGGAGCTGTTCGACCTGCTCCTGCATCTTCCTGCCCTCTAACGACCCTGCGTTTCAGCCGCGCGAGCCGCAGGCGAGCGTCGGCTGCAAACGCGAGTTATCCAGCGACGCAACCGGCGATGGCACGCGCGTCAGCGCTTCCCGAAGCGGCCCGTCGCGCGGATCAACTCCTGTGTGATGCCGGGATTGTTGGCTGCATGGCCCGCATTATCCACGACAATCAGGTCTGAGCGGGGCCAGCGATGGTGGAGTTCCCATACGGTCGCGATCGGCGCTTGGAAATCAAACCGTCCGTTCACCAGGACGCTGGGAATGTCCGCAAGCCGATCGACGTCACGCAATACTCTGCCGTCCCCTAGCCACGCGTTGTGCCGAACGTAGTGTGTGACGATGCGCGCATAGGCCATTGCGAATAACGGATCAGAGAATCGAGCCGCCAGGCCTGGCGCTGGAGGCCAGTCCGGTGTTGCGGACTCCCACAAGCACCAGGCATGAGCAGCATGTTGCCGCACCGTAGGATCGGGGTCGGATAACAACCGGCAGTATGCCTCAACGACGTCGCCGTCACGATCGGCGACCGGCAAAGCACTGCGGCGATCCTCCCATTCCTCCGGGAAGAAGAGCCGAAGGCCGTCACGGAACAACCAGTCAAACTCTTCGCGCCGACCGGTCGTTACTCCGAACAGGATCAACTCAGTGACATGGTTCGGAAACCGCTCAGCATAGGCAAGCGCCAAGGCGCTGCCCCATGAGCCACCTAAGACCAACCACCGCTCGACCTGGAGGTGTACCCGGAGAAGCTCGATGTCAGAGATCAGATGGTCGGTGGTGTTGGTCGACAAGGCTGTCTCAGGGGCACTCGCGTGAGGTCGGCTCCTCCCACAACCGCGTTGATCAAATAGGACGACGCGGTACACGGCAGGGTCGAAGAGCCTGCGAAACCATGGGGTACACCCCGAGCCGGGACCACCGTGCAACACGAGTGCAGGCTTCCCGGTGGGATCGCCGCACACCTCCCAGTACACGAGGTCGCCGCAAGCGACTTCCAACATGCCCTGCGCATGCGGTTCGATCTCGGGATACAGATCCGCCATACCTGCCTCTCTCAAAGCCACCGCGGACCGGCCCGGTGCCCACTCACAGGATGCAGACGGAAAGACGACCGCACGTCTGGATAACGTTTGCGCTCAGCGGCCGGGGCGAGCATCGCGAGCCTCGGTCCGCTGAAGCGCGGGGTTAGGCTAATCGAGCGCAAAGCGCGAATCTCCTAACAACACATCAGCGGTAAGCCTCTCGCCATTGGCCCGCATTGCTGGGCCGGACGCGTGGCCAACCCAACCGATTCGCCATGCGCCGTCTTCCCAGTGGATCATGAACGCGGCGAACTCCAGTGTTGGCCCCTTCGCGCCAACGCCCTCGCGCTGGTAGAGCAGCCGGGCAACCCGTGCTCTCCCGTCGCAGCGCACGAATGTGAGACGCGATACGTCACTCTGCATGCTGGCGACCCGCTTTAGCATGGGCCCGAGATCGCTTTCCGCCTTCCCCAGCTTCTTGAGCTGTTCCATCGTGGTCTCATAGGCCTGCCTCGTGCGGACCTCTTTGTACGCAGCAGTGTCGCCTTGGCTTTCTGGCGCGAGGTACTGCCTGTAGCGCCTTTCTGCATGCTCCACGAAGGGGTGATGGCGGTCCGCCGTGCTCACAGCTGACGGAGTCTGCGCGCTGGTCGCCTGCGAAACCAGAGTGAGCCCAACACAGAGCGAGAAGAGTAGCCTCAACACGTCACCCCTTCCCTCGAAAGCCTAACGCGATGTTGAGCGGCGCGCTTCAGCGCGTCCGCTCGAACTAGAGTTAGGCAGCGTGTGTGAACGCAGATTAGTGGCTCGGGTCCGGATAAACTGCTGCAAGTGTTTCAAGACAGAGCCAGACAAGGTGGAACGTAATAGCTATTCGGACAATTCCGAGCGCCCCCATTGACTCGAATACATCCAAGGAACAGAGAGCCGCGATTAGAGGGGCACAGTGCGCGAGTGCTCCAACCACATTCCATTTCCTCGCATTCGCTTGACCCGAGCCAAGTACCAGCAAAACCGCAATAATCGCCATCAACAGGTAAGCTTGGATCAGCCCAACCCAGACCATGGGGTCCTGCTGCATGAAACCAAATAGTCCAGTTCCAGTCATCCAGCCAATGGTTGTAGCGAGAGCGCTTCCCAACGCAACGAGCGTCAAAGTCGTCCCATGGATCCGCAGTAGCCATCGCCGAAACATAGCAATACTGGAGGTCGGTTTGGGGGCCGTCAGGGGGCTGGCGTTCATCGCGCTTTCTCCCCCCGCCTAACGCGAAGGCGTTGAGCGGCCGGCGAAGCCGGGGATGTTCCCTCGGTTTTGTAGACACCGCCGCTCAGCGCGCATTTGCCTCATAGTCCACGGGCGAGGCATATCCAAGTCCCGAGTGTAGCCGCACGTTGTTGTAGTAGGGTTGCTGTAGCGATGAACCTTCTTGGGTCCGATCGGTCTGCCCACAGAGACCTCCCAGCGTTAGCTAGAAGTGTCTACTTTTCCGAGGGAGGATCTGCCGACGGCTCCAAGCTGTTGTTATGCGTCATGCCGTTGGGCCAGCACGAACAAGTGCCCGCCAGATCCCTCGGCGACCCAACGATGCCACACCAACTCGAAGCCGGCAGCCTCCACCACCGAAAGACTCGTCGCGGCGTCGTAGTGGCTCCAGTACATGGGCGCGCCGTGGTACTCCTCCGTCCAGGCCGGCAGGTCCGCTGCGCCAAGGCAAACAAGGGCCAGCCCTCCCGACCGCAGCACACGTGCAAAGCCATCGAGAACTCCGGCGTGCTGTTCTCGCGGGATGTGAATGACAGCGTAGTACGAGCACACGGCGTCGAAGGACGCCTCAGGGAACGGCAGGGCGACGAGGTCCGCACAAACCCAAAGCCCTGTGGGGACGTGGCGTCTGGCGAGGCCGAGTTGCACCTCGGCAAAGTCGACCCCAACAACGTTGGCACGAGTAGCCAGCTGCTCGGCGATGGGGACACCGGCCCCGCAACCCGCGTCAAGGACACGTGCTCGCGGTGGGAGGCGGACGACGAGATCATCCAGCAGCGCAACATCGGGCCCATCGCGACGACGTGACGAAAGGTACGCCGCCGCAATGCGGTTGTACGACTCGCGGACTTGCGCTTTGGGATCCATGATTCTTGAATCGTCGTCACGCAGCGTCAAACCGAGGTACGCCTAACGGCTCGGCGTTGAGCGGCCGGCGCTGGCGCCTGAGGTCGGGCGCGGCGCGGTCATGCCGGGCCGCTCAAACGGCCTGTCAGACATCCGGGTGAGATTCGCGCCAGCTCTCTCTGAGGAGCGGTGGCGATTCCTTGCGAGGGGAGGCGAGGCAGCCGGCTTCCGCTGTGAAGGGGCCGAAGAGCGTCCGCCTGCCAGCGATGCCGCCAACCTGCACGATATAGATCAACCCGGTAGCATGCTGAACACGAAGCCAATGGTAGTAACCATCTGACACCAAACCAGGATCGGACAGTGGTATGAGTACGCCGAGATCCTCGAACGCTGTTGATCCACCTTCGACTAGCGGCAGCTCACGCGTGGGACCAACAGCACTGACGCAATCCGCGAACATGGCGACAAGGCCCTCACGCATCGCTGACTCGTGCAGGTGATGACGGCGGCGCTGGCCGGTGACTCGATCCACGTACAGCCGCGTGGCGGGGAAGATCCACTGCCAGCCCATTCGCGGGCGGCGTTGGGGTACTTCCTCGCCAGCGCGTCGAGCATCTCCACCCAGCCGGCGCCGCACCGGACGTCGCTCTCATGCTGGCGGCGTACCGACTCGAGGTGACGGATCAGCCCGGGCTTGGCGGTCGTCGGCAGCATGGTGACGCGATCCTTGGCGCCCTTGCCGCTGCGAACGACGATCTGATTCGTCGCGAAGTCGCCCATGTCGGCAGGATGGCGCTTGCCGTGGAAGAAGATGTAGGGTTTCCCTG
>DASXTD010000330.1:0-4475 GCA_036505655.1 Chloroflexota bacterium | reverse complement strand
GGATGTGACGGCGGCTGTAAGCGAGCTCAAGCGTGCGGTGACGGAGCTGGGATTGCTGGGCGGGATGATCCCATCGAACGGCCTGACTCGCCACATCAGCGCCCGCGAGTACTGGCCTATCTACGAAGAGGCCGCGCGCCTCAACTGTCCGCTAGCCATCCACGGCGGCTGCTACGGCGGGCTGGGCTTCGACAGCTTCACGCAATTTCCTCCGACGCGGGCGCTCGGCATGCCCTTCCCACTGGCGATTGCCATGACCGGGCTGATCGTGGACGGCGTTTTGGATGCGTTTCCGACCTTGAGGGTGGGGTTCCTGGAAGGAGGGACCGCGTGGATTCCTCTGGTGATCGATCGCCTGGAACGCGAGCGCGAGTACGGCGGGCTCATCACCGATCGGCCAATCGAAGAGTATTTCCGCGGCGGCACCTTCTACGTAGGTTGCGAGGGCAACGAGCGGGCCTTGAGCTACGCCATCGAGAGGGTCGGCCCCGAGCCGTTCATGTTCTGCAGTGATTTCCCCCACGAGATCACCATGGAGAATTGCACCGAAGAAATCGACGAGATCCGGGAACGGGCGGATATCCAAGAAGAGCACAAGGCCGGCATTCTGGGCGACAACGCACGACGCTTCTACGGAAAACCGCATGCTGTTTAACGGGAGCATTGCCCTGGATGCGGACCCCCAGAGGGTATGGGACTTGCTGTTAGATCTCAGCTCGCTGACCGCGTGCGTCCCGGGGGTCGACAATCTGGTCCAGGTCGACGATGGGACGTTTACCGGAACAATCCATGCGACGGTAGGGCCGATGTCGGGCGAGTTCCCGTTCCGCGCGCACATCGAGGACAGCGACCCTCCCACCGACCTATCGGCCCGAGTAGAAGGAACCGACTCAATCACCAAGAGCACAATCGATGCGGACGTGCGGGTGACGCTTGCGTCGATGGGGCTCAACCAGACCGTGCTCACGTATCAAGCGACCGTCAACATCCACGGCCGCCTGGCGATCATCGGCGACATGGTGCTGCGAGCCACCGCCGCGGTGATCCTGAACGAGTTCACGAAGCGTGTCCGAGCCAGACTCGACGGAGACATAGCGGAGGTGAAGGCTTGACCGTGGTGGGTGTGGTCGGCGTGGGATCAATGGGGTCCGTGTTTGTGGAGCGCTTCGTCGCGGCTGGCATCAAACCTCTCGTATTTGACGTTTCGCCGGCGGCCGTGGACCACGCCCGTGAGCTCGGAGCCGAACCCTGCTCGTCCGCGCTGGAGCTGGCCCAGAAAGCAGACATTGTCGATGTCATGGTGCGCACCGACGCCGAGATGCTGGACTGCGTCCTGGGCGATCACGGCATCTTGTCAGGGCTATCGGCCGGCGATGCCCTGGTGCTGCACAGCACGGTTCACCCACGGACGACTCGGAAGATTGCAGAGGCAGCGGGGGCGAAACGCGTGGCAATCGCGGATGCCTGCATTGGCGGGCAGCCCGCGGTACTGCGGGCCGGGAACTCGTCGGTCATCGTGGGCGGTGACCCGACAGTCGTGGAGCGCCTGCGGCCGCACCTCGCCCTCCTGGGGACGGTTTATCACGTAGGCCCGATCGGCGCCGGGAACACGACCAAGATGATGCACAACCTGGTGAACGGCGCGCATCGGATGGTGATTTCCGAGGCGCTCCAGATCGGGCGGGCGGACGGGGTGTCGGCTGCGGCGCTTCTCGAGGTCCTGCGGCACGATACCCCGGCGTGGTTTCAGTCCGAAGACAGCTTCGATCCCGGTCCTGGGCTCACCTTCAACCGAAACCTCGTCGAGCAGATCCTGCCACCCATCGAGCGGCTTACAGACGAGCTCGGCTCCGAGGTCCCAATCACCAAGCTGCTGATCAACCTGGCGAAGGTGCAAGAAGAGGCAGCGTCGGAGAAATGATGGTCAGTCGATCGATCCTCGGGCTGCTCGGGGTCTTTATCACGGCATGTGCCACCCCAGCCTCTGACAATCCGGGCCGCCAGAGCAATACTCCGGACGCGACGTCCGGCGTATTCAAGTCCATTACCATCGCGCAGCTCAACCCGATCAAGAGTTACGGTCCATGGGAGTTCGGCACGACGGCTGGGGGCGGAGCCTCCCTGGCGGAAGTGCACACGGCTGGTCTGGTATCGGAAGACCGGGACGGCAATTCAGAGCCTCGGCTAGCCGCCAAACTGCCGTCGCTCGATGACGGAACCATTACGATGATGTCCGATGGACGAATGCAGACGCGCTGGAGCCTCCGTCCCGGCGTCCGCTGGCAGGACGGCGCCCCCTTCTCGGCTGACGATGTCGTCTTCAGCTGGCAGATTGCCGTGGAACCCGATCTGGTCTCTTCCCTTTCCACGGTTCCCAGCAAGATGGAATCCGTGGTGGCGCTCGATCCGTTGACGGTGTTGATCACCTGGAATACGGTCTTTTACCGCTCGGTCGAGCTTCACCACCGGAATCTTTGGCTATTCTCCAAGCATCTCCTTGGGGAAAGCTTTGCGGGCGACAAGCAGGCGTTCCTTGCGCAGCCCTATTTCAACTCGGAATACGTCAACCTGGGACCGTTCCGCCTGGTCGATTTTGGCCTGGGAGAGCGACAGATCTTCGAACGGTACGACGACTACTTCCTGGGCCGCCCGAGGCTCGATCGCGTCATTTTGCAGACTATTGCCGATCCGAACGCGTTGTTTGCCAGCCTCCAGGCCGGCGCCGTGGACATCGCCGCCGAGAAGCTTTTCGGCACCGAGACGTACGTTGCGCTACGCGATGAATGGCAGCGCAGTGGCGAAGGCCTACTGCTTCAAAGGCAGGACAACTGGCCATACGTGCGCATTCAATTCGACCCGCAATGGGCTCGACCAACTGAGATCAGCCGCGACGTGCGCGTTCGCCGAGGGTTGCTTTACGGGATTGATCGGCAGGCGCTGACCGAGGCGGTACTCCCCGGGTTTGCCGATACCAATGGGGACACATTCATGGCCGTCCACGACCCCAGGTCGCCTATTGTGGGGCAGCCTTTTGCCCAGTACCGCTACGACCCTCAGCGCGCAGCTCAGGAGCTGGCAGCCGCCGGATGGGTCCGCGGGTCTGACGGGCGGCTTCTCAACCGGGACGGCGTTCAAGTCCAAATCGAGGTCCGGGGCGAGAATCAGAATTACGAGAAGGAAGTTCCGATCCTTGCCAACTGGTGGCGCCAGCTCGGCATCGACGCGACTGAGTTTATTCCGGCGATTGCCTTGAGCCGCGATCGCGAATACCGGGCGACGTTGCCCGCCCTGGAGACGACCTCGCGCGGACGAAGCGAGGACATCTTCATCTCTTTCGATGGACGACTGCCCTCCCTCGCCCAGAACCGCTGGACTGGGGCCAACATCGGCCACTACGCCAACCCATCTCTGGACGCGCTGATCGACAAGCTCGACGGGATGCTCGATGAACGCGACCAGGCGACTGTCCTCAAAGGGATGGCCGACATTATGGCGGCCGACCTTCCGGCCCTGCCGCTCTATTTCCGTCCCGCATTCGTCGCCGTGCGGCACGGCATATCAGCCATGGCCGAGGATTACACTGGCACAAAAAGCGTGGGAGCGGTTGCCCGCAACTCCCATCTCTGGGATCGCGACACCCCCAGCCGCTGAGAGCCATCAGCCCTGAGGTACATACAACGTCTCAATCGGTGGGCCCGGAGGGATTCGAACCCTCAACCAATGGATTAAAAGTCCCCGAACCAGTATCCTCCCCTATCTATAGACGTTCATTGTTTCTATATTGACGACGTTAAGCGTCCACCAAAGTCTTCCAATTTCCGCCATTGGTTGCCCACAAGGGCATCAAGATGGGCATCAAATTTAGGCCTCGATCTCACCTCCCGGCGGGATCGCTTCGGGACAGACTGGTCGCCGCCCTGGTCCTTTCCTCGATCGCGACCACCGTACTCGGAACCCTTCTGGGTTCCGTCGCCGGACTAGGAGCCGCCATCGGCCTCACCACCGGCGTGTCGCTTGCGAGTCATGCCGAGCTGCGGCCGCGCCAGCCCTCGGCCGGCATGAGCCAGGCGGCAGCAATCAGGGCCGTCTGGCCGAGCATCGTGGCCCGCTGCCATCTGGGCCTATGTGCTGCTTTCGGCCGCCGCGCAGCCCAGGTCCTCCCGTTGGGCCCGTTGCAAACGCTTGGGCTGGTCGCAGCCGCAGCCTTAGCTTCTGTGGGTGGTGGGTTTCCAGTGGGCTAAGGGGCTCGATACTCTTCCGTCGGGGAAGATGAGCGTTCCTGCGCTGGGGGCGGCGCTGGCGCTCTTGGTCGTCGGGGGGGCAACCAACCCACCAGGGCGGTACGTTGGTCTTGTCCGACGGGAACCTTATCGAGCCGGCTACCACGGCTGAGAGCCCAATGATCGCCAGCTGACCACGGTTCATTCCGCTTTCGGCTTTGACTTGAACCTCTATCTTGCCCGCGATGGCGGCTG
>DASXTD010000329.1:0-1709 GCA_036505655.1 Chloroflexota bacterium | reverse complement strand
GCCCCGCTCGGCCGCTGGCTTATTGATAACGGACTCGACCAGAGCCAGTTTCGGCGGGCCGGCATCGGAGACCGCTTCACCTTGAAAGGCATTACGTTCAAGATCGGTCCGAGCGCACATGACAACACCCTCGCGACGGGGGTAGACGGTGGCCCAGCGGCCTCGTACTTCGTGACGTTCGAGAACGGCTTCACTGTCTTCTTCAACGGGCATTCCACGCTTATCGGCGACCTCCCGATCTATGCGTCCATATACCAGCCCGACCTGGTGATCTTGGGACTCACGGAGGCGGCCGAGTTCGCGGGCACGGCGCGTCTGATGAGCACGGATAACCCGAAGCTGCGGACCGTCATCCCGAGTCATATCCGGCCTCGGGCGTCGCTCCTAAACGAGGCGAAGTCGGAGATGGATCGCCTTAGCCTGGGCGAGCTCATGTTTGTCCCCGAGCTGCGTAGGGTCTACGAGTACTAGTACTGCTGGAAGAGGCGGCCCCAGGGGGTGTCCATCAGCTCGGCGACGCGCTGCTTGCCGACGGTTGGATACCAGAAGGCATCGTGGTATAGCCGAGACGCGGCAAAGGCCCAGGGAACCAGCGGGGTGCGGAGGAGTAAGCTCTCGAACGGGTGCAGGGGACCGTGGTAGATCATCTTCTGGCCGCGGCTGGCGAAGTTTTCCGCGTCCCGCTGGAAATGGAAATTTACCTCGCTGATGTCTTCTCCGACCACGTCAATCACCCTTGGATCGGCGTGCCCTAACCCGGCCTCGTGGGCCAGCCGCAGATAGCGGATCGAGAGGGGATCGAAGCCCATGAGCTTGGCTGCGATGGCATCGATCGCGACCTGATCGGCGGCCGCGAGCAGATAGTTCTTGACGTGCGGCACCATCGCACGCGGCCCAGGCCCATCCCCGGCGATGGTCCCATCCATGACTGCGAACAGGCCGGGGTGGATTTCCTGCTGGATCTGGAGCAGATCGACCAGCGTTTCGTGAATCGTGCCATGGGTCCAATGACGGCGGTCCGAAAGCAGCCCCCCAAACGCATTCTTCATGGCGCCGGTGGTGGTCGTGAACACGTGCGTCTTCATAGTGGGCAAGTGGACCATGTCCATGCCCAGGAAGAAGCGAGGGATGCGAATTCCTTCGGGGAAGACGCGATGCAGCGCCCGGGTGGGGAAGCTGGGCTCGTAAAGGATCCATTCCACTTCGGCATCATGCGTGTGCACAGTGGGTACAGCCCACTTCTGGGTCACTGGAAAATGCTTGTTGTTGATCTCGCCCACCCGGGAATCGACCACCGGGGTCCGATTGTGCACGCCGATCAAGTCCGCGGGCGTGTGTCCGTCCTGTACTAGCGTACGGATGACGCCTTCGAGCTGCCAGGGCGTCGTGGAGCAGCCTGGGTAGTAGACCTGCCAGGAAATGTTGATCTTGAGCCCCGTACGCCGCTCCGGGCTGAGCACATCTCGGGATCCGGCCAGGTGCATCGCTCGCGCAACGTCATCGAGCACCGTTTCCGGCGTAGTCTTGACTACCGCCACCAAGGAGCGGGAGGTCCCCCGTGCGGGTGTGCCAGCAATCGGTTCAGCGAGCGCCATTAGTCCTCTATCTTGACCGAGCGGCCGGTTTGGGATGACCGTTCGATTGCCTCCAATAGTTTGTGGTTGCGGACCGCATCGGTGAACGTTGGCGTTGGCTGATCTCCGGAACGG
>DASXTD010000328.1:0-3538 GCA_036505655.1 Chloroflexota bacterium | reverse complement strand
CCCAGAACCGGCTGCCGGCAATCTACGGTTTCAGGGAACACGCGGCGGCCGGCGGGCTCATGGCTTATGGCGTGAACCTTCGCGACAGCTATCGGCGGGCCGCGACCTACGTCGACAAGATCCTCAAAGGCGCCAAGCCGGGCGACCTCCCCGTGGAGCAGCCCACCAAGTTCGAGCTGGTCATCAACCTCAAGACGGCGAAGGCGCTCGGCCTCACGATCCCGCCGTCGCTGCTGCTGCGGGCGGACCAGGTGATTGAGTAATGAAGCGCCGGGCGTTCCTCGGCGCTTTGGCTGCTGGCTTCCTCGCCGCGCCGCGTGCCGCCGACGCGTCGCAGCTCGGGAAAGGCTTCGCCTGATCCTCGGGGCGATCATCCTGATCCGGTTCCCGGTGCGGGGCAAGCATCTGGACCCAATGCGAGATAAGGCCTTGGCGCTTCATGCTGGGAAGCGAACGCAACGGGAGCTGCGTTATGGCGCGGATTGATCTGATTAACGTGTGCAAGACGCTCAAAGAGCGGGACAGGGCAGGTTCGGGTTCGATCATTCCTATGACCATGCCGAATGTGGTCTCGGCGCCGAGCGGTGGCGGCCGAGGATCAGCCTTCTCCATTCAGAATCTGAATCTGACAATTCCGGATGGCAAGACCATGGTCATCCTAGGTCCCAGTGGGTGCGGCAAGACCACGCTCCTGAAAATCATCGCCGGACTGATCCCACCAGATTCAGGAGAAGTGCGATACGACAACGTGGACGTGAAGGATGTGCCCCCCGGTGAAAGGCACATCGGCATGGTCTTTCAGCATTACGCACTCTATCCTCACTTGAACTCGAGAACGAACGTCTTGTCCTATTTCCTTTTCAAGAAGAAGACCCCGGAATTGGACGCGGTGGCCAGGGCCAAATATCAGAGAACCAGTGAGCTGATGGGGGTGGAGCTGACGCATCTCCTGGATCGCAAGCCGAGCAAGCTGTCCGGTGGTGAAAAGCAGAGAGTGGCCCTGGGTCGCTGTATCACCCGAGATCCGGCACTCTTCTTGTTGGATGAGCCCTTTTCCAATTTGGATCAAGCTCTGAGGGAGAAATATCGCGTCAATTTAAAGATCCTGCTGAGGCAGTTTAGCATTACCACGGTGTACGTGACCCACGATCACTATGAGGCATTGATCCTGGCCGATCTGCTGGCCATTATGGACCGGGGCAGCGTTGAGCAAGTTGGAACCTACCAGGAGCTCTACGACCGACCGAAGAACGTGTTCGTGGCTGGCTTTTTGAACCGGCACATCGGTACTCCGCCCATCAGCTTCATTGACGCGCGATACATGGCTCAGGGTCAGAGGCTGGGGAACGTGCAAGTCGGTGTGCGTCCTGAGGATCTGGAGGTGTCCAGAGAGGAGAGAGAAGACAGTGTCAGAGGGATCATCGCCGGCAAGCTGAGCCTCCCCATGATAAACGCGACGATCCTCAGCATGCACGTGGGGGAGCACGAGGTCCACGCCCAAACCTCCAGCGATGAGAACCTGCTGAGCGGTGATCAGGTTTGGCTCACCTTCAAGCAGTATCATCTGTTCGACAAAGAATCCGGCATGAGGCTCCGGAGCTTTCCGGAGACACCTAGGGCCACGGTGTGATCTGCCTAGAGGAGTCTTATGCGCACTGAACGTCATCTCCCGCCGTCGGCTCAGCGAAGCTCTCGCTGGCCATCAGATCCAGGGTGAGGCCGAGGTTCCCAATGAAATGTTCGCGGTGCCAGCACGAGAACGAGGCCGGCGCGAAGTTCTGCGAGGAGTGCGCCGCGCCCCTGGCGCGGACGTGTGGACACTGTGGCCGTCAGCTCTCCGCGACGGCCAAGTTCTGTCCTGAGTGCGCCCACCCTACTGAATTGCCGGCAGTAGCCCCGGCAGCCCTGCGCTTCACCTCCCCCGAAAGCTACACCCCGAAGCACCTTGCCGAACGCATCCTCAATTCGAAGGCAGCCCTCGAAGGCGAGCGCAAACAAGTGACGGTCCTGTTCGCTGATCTGAAAGGCTCGATGGAGCTGCTGGCCGACCGGGACCCCGAGGAGGCCCGGAAGCCCCTGGATCCGGTCCTGGAGCGGATGATGGAAGCGGTTCACCGCTACGAGGGAACCGTCAACCAAGTGATGGGCGACGGAATCATGGCGCTCTTCGGCGCACCGCTCGGGCATGAGGACCATGCCGTCCGGGCATGCTACGCCGCGCTCGACATGCAGGCCGCCATTCGCCGGTGGGCCGACGAGGCCCGTCGCTCCCACGGCATCTCGGTCGAGATTCGTGTCGGGCTCAACTCTGGCGAGGTCGTGGTCCGCGCTGGCCATGTTGGGCAATCCCATAGCCGTCCGGCTTGCGAGGGCAAGAGAAAGACAGCATGACTCCCCCTGCTTGATCCTGTAAGGCGGATCAGCCACTGCACCTAATGAGGAGGAACGAGATGATACGAAACGTTGGAACCTGGGAGCGAGTCCTGCGGATTGTAATCGGCGTCATTCTCCTCGCGCTGGTGGTCATTGGGCCCAAGACTTGGTGGGGGCTTGTGGGCCTCATCCCCATGGCCACCGCCCTGTGGGGATGGTGACCCGCTTGGTCGGCGTTGGGGTTCTCAACGCATAAAGGGTAATGATGCTGAGGAAGGCGCTCGGCCTGACGATCCCACGATCGCTGCTGCTGCGGGCGGATCAGGTGATCGAATGATGAACCGGCGGGCATTCATCATCGGCACTCTGGCTGGCGGCCTCCTCGCCGCGCCGCTCGCCGCCGAGGGGCAGCAGCCGGGAAAGGTGTATCGGATCGGTGTGCTCGACTTCAGCGCGCCCGATCCCGCCCGCCAAGCTTGGTGGACTGCGTTCCGTCAACAGATGCGCGAGCTCGGCTACGTGGAGGGACAGAACGTCACCTTTGAGCCGCGCTGGGCCCAGGGCGACCTCGATCGAGTTCCGAAGCTTGCCGCCGAGCTCGTCGGCCTCAAAGTGGACGTTATCGTCACGGGAGGGCAGGTCGCCGCGATTGCCGCCAAACGGGCGACTTCGACCATCCCCATCGTGACAGCTACCGGGGGGGATCCGGTGGCGGTCGGGCTCGTTACCAGTCTCCGGCAGCCGGGCAGCAACGTCACGGGGGTGACCTCTATCACCAGCGAGCTGGCTGGGTAGCGCACGACCGACTGCACCTGCACCAACTCGCAGGGACTTTGGCGCGCTTGTGGGCCAGCCGATGGGCGCCACTTCAAATCGACTACGCAGGGCCTATCCCTTACGCTTCGTCCTGAAGTCTCAGCCGGCGTCAGAGCGCTGGCCGTCGCCAGCCTGTCGAAAGAACTGGCCAGAACATGACTTGGACCAAACAGGGGTTCAGGCCATGACCTCGAACCGGAACGCGAGTGACCTGTTTGCCGGCATCTCTAAGAGCGTCGGCCGTGTCAAGTATCACCAGGGTGCAAAGATCGCTTGTTTAACCGATGGGTCCTTGGTCGAGTCCGTGGCTGTGCGCCAGGCATCTCTCCGGGCGGCGGCGCCCATGATG
>DASXTD010000327.1:0-5379 GCA_036505655.1 Chloroflexota bacterium | reverse complement strand
TGGAAGGCTAGGCGGCAGGCATGGCCACGACCACCCGGCGGCTAACGGCGGCGGAGCGCGGCTACGCGGACCTCCACGACCATCTGGAGGCGCTCGACCAGGCCGGGCTCCTGATCCGAGTCCAGCGCCCCATCAACAAAGACACCGAGCTGCATCCGTTGGTCCGCTGGCAGTTCCGAGGCGGCATCCCGGAGCGCGAGCGCAAGGCCTTCTTGTTCGAGCACGTCGTGGACGGCGCTGGCCACCACTACCCCATGCCCGTCGTCGTGGGTTCGCTGGCCGCCAGTCGCTGGATCTACGCGCTCGGCCTCGGCTGCGACGTGGAGGCAATTGGCGCCAAGTGGAAGCAAGCGCGTGCGGAAGCCGTGCCGCCTGTGGTGGTCGATGACGGCCCGGTGCACGAGGTGGTACGCCTGGCCAGTGACCTGGAGCAGCCCTTCGGCGGCCTGGACGGCCTGCCCGTGCCCGTATCGACGCCGGGTTGGGACAACGCGCCCTACATCACGGCCGGCCACTTCACCACCCGCGATCCCGAAACGGGCATCGCGAATCTCGGCAACTATCGCGGCCAGCTCAAGGGCCGCCACCGAATGGGCGTCAACGTCTCCCAGGAGCTGAGTCCGGGCCTACTCGTGCACTGGCGCAAGGCACATGCATCGGGCCGTCCGCTTGAGTGCGCGGTAGTGCTGGGGGGGCCGCCTGCCGTGGCCTACACCGCCGTCCAGAAGCTGCCCTACGACGTCGATGAGCTCGCCGTAGCCGGCGGTCTGGTCGGTGCGCCGATCCGAGTTGTGCAATGCCGGACGGTCGATATGCTCGTGCCTGCCGACGCCGAGATCGTCATCGAGGGCCTGATCGACCCCCGCTGGCTAGAGCCGGAAGGTCCGTTCGGCGAGTCCCACGGGCACGTCAACTTGCAGGAGTTCAACCACGTAATGGAGATCACCGCGATCACGCACCGGCGCGACGCGATTTTGCCCTCCATCATCAGTCAGGTCACGCCCAGCGAGTCCAGCCTGATCAAGAAAGTCGCCCTAGAGCCACTCATCACCGAGCATCTGCGCAGCGGCGTTGGCGTGCGTAGTGTGACCCGCGTCTCCCTCCACGAGCCCCTCACGAACCTCCGCAAGCTGGTCGTCGTCCAGATGCACCAGCCCAGCGAGGCCGAAGTGTGGCAGGCGCTGCTGGCGGCCGCTTCGTTCCAGATGGCGATCGGCAAGATGGTCGTCGCGGTGGACGATGACATCGATCCTGAGAGCACCGACGCCGTGCTGTGGGCGATCTGCTACCGCAGCCAGCCCCATCGCGATATGCAGGTGATCCGCGGCAAGGACGCCGGCCATGGCCCAAGAGCTACTCACGACGAGCTGGATTCGGCAATGCTCATCAACGCCACGCTGCGCACCACCTTCCCGCCCATCTCTCTCCCCAAGCGCGAGTACATGGAGAACGCCGCGCGCATCTGGGAAGAGCTGGGCTTGCCGCACCTCAAGCCGGAGTCGCCATGGTTCGGCTACTCGCTGGGCGACTGGAGCGATGAGTTCGAGGAGGACGCCCGGCTAGCCGTCGAAGGCCGCTGGATGGAGACCGGCGACAAGCTGGCCCAACGACGCCGTGACGACGTCGAGCCCAACACGAGCACGAGTGAAGACTAGCGTCCGGTAGGGCGGGGGCCTCGTCCCCCGCCGCGTCACATTCGGACCAACCGTCGGAGGAACAAAAAATGGGGGTAGCATCAAAAGCTTTCGTGCAAGAGCTTTCCGAGATCGTGGCCCGGCGCCATTCGAAGGATCACCCGCTGATCGGCATGATCGAGCGGGGCGAGCTCAGCCGCGAGCAGCTGCTCGGGTTCACCGTTCAGTTCTACCAGCTGTTCCCCAAGGTCTTCCCCAAGCCCATCGCCGCGTTGTACGCCCGCTGCCCCGACGATGGCGACATCGAGAAACACTTACTCGAAAACCTGCTTGAAGAGGGCACCGGCCAGGTCTCAGGCAGTGCCAGCCACCGCGACCTGTACATCCAGTTTGGAGTCGCCATGGGACTCAGCCGCGAGGTGCTCGATTCGGCCGAGCCGCTCCCGGAAACCGCCGCCCTGCTGAACCAGCGTGAGGTCCTGTTCTCGCAGCACCCCTGGGTCGAAGGCATGGCGGCCCAGGGCTACGCCCTGGAGGGCACGGCAGCGGAGCGGATGCTGCGCATCGTCCGCGGTCTGCGTGACCACTACCAGATCTCGCGTGAGGGTATGGGCTACTGGCTTGTGCACATCGAGGTCGAGGACGAGCACGGCGCGGTCGGACCGCTGGCCGTGGAGCGCTATGCCCGCACGGATGAGCAGCAGGAGGGCGTTCGCGTCGCGGTGCAGCGCACCCTGGACGCGTTCTGGAACTTCTTCGACGGCGTCCGCCGCTGCTACATCGACCAGGACCCGACCTACGATCGCTGGCGCACCTGGCTGGGGTCAGTAGCCGCCTAGATCAAGAAGTCCACACCCACTTGTAGATGTACATAAACGGGTCGTCCCACTGGACCGGCGCTTGCCGACCCACCGGGCCCTGCAGGTTCGCCAGGTGGGCCGCGACGTACACGTCGAAGTAGTTGGGGATGAGCGGCACTTCGGTGCTGATCAGGCGTTCCATCGCAGCAGTCTGCTTCACGCGCTCGGCTGGGTCGAGCGTACGCAGGATAGCGTCGTTCAGCCGATCGAACTCGGCGTTGCTCCACCCTCCGCGGTTATCGCCGAACCAGCGGTTCTCCGGCCGTGGGACCTGCTCGCTCGTATAGCGAGCGAGATCGTTCTCCCCACCTCGAATCTGCATGCCGGGGAGAAGGGCCCGGAACTGAGGCTCGGCAAGCTCTCGAGCGCTTATCGCCTTCTGGTAGACATCAAACCCGGCGCGGCGAAGTCCATCGGCGTAGGTAGCCATCTCGGTCTCGTTTCGGGCCCCCGTCGATGATGCCACCATGATGCGAATGGGTTGACCATCCTGGCCGACGAAGAGCCCTTCAGATCCCTTCTTGAACCCCGCCTCGGCCATGAGCTGCTCGGCTCGACCTGGATCGTACGGGTACTTCTGAATTACGCGCTCGATCTCCGGGTAGTAGACCTCGCGCGGCGAAGTCATAGTATCTGTAGCCAGGCCTTTGCCGGCCGTGAGGACCTCCACCGCGGTCGTTCTATCCATCCCATGCGCGATAGCTCTACGGGTTCGAACGTCCAGCATCGCTGGATGCTCCACGTAGTCCGGGCGGAGCTGAATAATCGTCGTGCGAAAAGACGTGGGAGAATAGACCACAGTCCCGGCTTTGTTCTGCGCCCATTCCCGTTCCAGTACCTGTCCCTCTGTGACCGACAGGATAGGATCGGCGATGAAGTGCACCGCCCCGGCCAGGATGTTGGCTACTGCAGTTTGCGAGTCAGTGATCAGGCGCACCTCGACCTTGTCTATTTTGGCCCGACCGAACACAAAACCGTCGAACGCGTCTCCGGTGATGAAGGCGCCCGGCTCCCAGCCGGTCATCCGATAGGGGCCCAGCCCCACGTACTCCGAGGTCCAAAATGGCAGGCCAGTGAAGGCAGCTGAATCGCCGGCCGAATCCTGGAGCGGCCCGGCCAGAATGTGCCGAGGGAGGGGCTGCCCGTACCGATCCAGCCCCGCCGCCAGCGGATAGACCTGGCGCCAGCGAATAACCAGCGTGCGTGGGTCCGGGGCCGACAAATTGGCCATCGCGCTGGTTGGAGGCGACGCAGCGTAGCCAAAAGCAGGAACCTCGTAGACCCGCGCGGCGAATACCCAGTCCTCAGCGGTCAACGGCGTTCCGTCGTGCCAGGTGAGATTGGGCTTGAGGCGATAGGTCGTTTCCATCGTGCCGTCCGGGTTCACCTTCCACGTGGCCGTGTTCAGCTGGGGAAGGGTTTCCGCCAGATAGGGTTGGGCTACACCCCGTTCATCCAGGTAGTCCAGCGTGCCGTTGAACAGATGCGCCGGCCGCCGCAGCGATCCGGAAAAGTCGACCAGGTGCATCGCAGCGATGCTGGGGGGCTCGCCTCGGATGGCGAGGACCAGCGTCTTCCGCGGAATAGAAGGCGCAGTCGTGCTGCCTGCGCTCGACGGCGCAGGGGGACTAGCCGGGGAGCAGGCTGCCAATAAGGAAGTGGTCGACAGGAACAGAACCAGGACCGAGACAAGCTTTTTCATGGCATCTCCTGAGGCCGGGCGCGCTGATCACTCACGTGTGGGACCGGGATTCCTCCGCAGAGAAGCTGCTGGACCAGGCGCGATCTGCACTATAGGGAGGCGCGGACAACGAATACCAATAAGACTTTCGCCGATCATTCTCTAGAATTTTCTGATAGCAGACGCGGCAACCGCCTAACCCATCGTCTGCCACGGTTGAACATTTTGGGCAGAGTGCATTAGGAACCGCCACCAAAAATTGACTGCTTTGCCATTGCCAATTTGGCACGGTAAGATAAGCTTTCCCTAAGAGTGGTGGCCCAGTCGGGGCTGCACCCGAAAACGTTCCCCCTACCGATTCGGGCTCGAGCCGGTCGGCGGAATTTTTCGATCGGCAGAAGGTCCGCTCAGATCGTTGGGGGGGCGCGGGAATGTTCTTGGCCTCGCAAAACCGGCGTTCGAAGTTCGTTCGACCCTTCTCCATTGTGCTGGCCGTGCTTACCGCCGCGACTCCTCTCTTGGCAGCGTGCAGCAGCGAGGAACCGAAGCTCCCCGATAGCGCTCTCTTCGAACTGCAGCCGGGTGAGGTCTACGGCCCCGTCCAGGCGCCACCGATCTCCATTCACCTCGGTCAATCGATAGTCACCGCCCACGGCCAGGTGGGCCCGGAAGATCGACCAGATGGTCCACCAGCCATCTGGGAAGGCCACGCGCTTTCCCTGGAGCCAGACCACGAACGCAACCGTTCCCTATTCTTCTTCGTAGAAGGCGAGAACCTGAACCGAGTGAGTTTTCAGGTGAACGACCAGGCGCCCGTCGAAGAAACAAGCCCAGGCATCTACCTGTCCGGCGAGCTCTCCATGGTGCGCTGGGCCCAGGATTACTCTCTGCGGGTGTGGGCGGAGACGGCAACCGGGGAATCGGCCAGCTCAGCCATCTTCGTCAGCGGAGAAGAAGCCCGGCTCGAGGGCGCACGCGAGGAGCCCCTGCGGATGCAGATGCTGCGGCTGGGTGACAGCGTCATGCGGGCCGTGCGCGGAGTTGGCTACCAGGGCAAGCTCTATCGTCATTACTGGCCCAAGTGCCAGGATAACTGCGATCTGACTACCCCGGGCGGTGCGCTGGTCGCCATGATCGCCGGGCCAGCCGACACGTTGCTGCTGTTGATGGACCAGCAGTTTCCTTACATCGCCTGGGGGCTCAG
>DASXTD010000326.1:0-9852 GCA_036505655.1 Chloroflexota bacterium | reverse complement strand
AGTGGAGAGTAAGCCTGTCGCGCCTGGCTCAGCAGTGGCGGAGCATTTGGCGAGCGCCGGAATCGATCCCAGCGCGTGGCCCAGAAACAAGACGCTGCGGCGCACTCGGGCTGTGCTGCAGGCCACGCTCCTATTTCCTGGGCTGAGCACCTTCTGCCACCTCACCACCAGGAACGAAGACCGCTTCAAGCAGCTGCAGGGCGGCGCAATCGTCATCGCCAATCACACCAGCGCGCTTGACGGGGCGGTCATGGTGGAAGCGATGCCGGCGAGGTATCGCAATCGCTCAGTTGTGGTCGCCGCCGCCGATTCGATCTTCAAGCGCAAATGGGAAGCGGCCCTTGCAGAAGTCGCAGTGAATGCGTTTCCGATCCCGCGTGGGGGTGGCGCCCGACCTTATCTGGACAAACTGAAGGAGCTGCTGCGCCAGCGGTGGTCTGTCGTGATCTTTCCTGAGGGTCGGCTGTCTCTGACGGGCGCCATCGGCACGTTCAGGAAGGGAGCGTCGGTGCTCGCCATCGACGCCGGGGTGCCGATTCTGCCTACCTACATTGACGGCATGTATGAAGTGCTGCCGCGCTTCCGCAGGCGGCCGAAGCCAGGAGCGGTTGTGGTCACCTTCGGCGACCCGCTGCACGCTTCTCCGGGCGAGGACTACGAGGCACTGACGGCCCGTGCCGAGGCTGCTGTGCGCGAGCTGGCCGGGGAGAAGGGGAAAGTGCACGACGTCCCCGCAGCAAGCGGTGCCAGCTCAGCCGAGGGACCGAATTACTGGTACTGAGCTTCCCATGACAGGCAGCGCAACGAAGGACAGTCGTAGCCTGTTGGCCCGAAGGTGCCACTCGTGTCGTGGCAGCTGGCCGACCATGACGCCGGTCGCTGCACTGTCGCGGTGCAGCGACATCTGGAGGCGGTCCTGCGCGAGTACTGCCTGCACTACAACGACGAGCGCCCGCATCAAAGCCGCAACCTGCGCCCGCCCCAGGATCAGGCCTATGAACTCGAACATAGCCGAGAACGACTTGGGCGGCCCGGATCCCAACGTCAGACACCGAGGCGAATCGTGCGCTTGATCCGCCCACCAACCGGAGTCGGTGGATCGCCGCGGCATGGCTTGCTCAGCAATTACCAGGTGGTGGCCGCATGAGAGTTTCAAGACCGAGGCGCAGTTGCGATGTCACAACCCTAAGGTTGTGATAGGCTCACGATCGGTGGGCTCCTTCATAAGGGGCCGGGAGATCGTCGCCATTGCTGTGCGCCATGGCTGGAGGGATGCTGGGCCAGGAGCCAACCACCCACACATTCTCAAACGTCAGGGTGATCGCCCGGTTCCGGTACGCCACAGGCTGGAGAACAAATACGAGGCCCAGGGCCTGCTCAAACAACTGGGCATTCCAAGATCGGATTGGCCGGAGAAGCTGAAAATGAGGAACCTTTACCTGCCGTATGCCAAGGTTTTCGACAAGGAGACATCGACCTGGTGTCTGACGGGTCGCGACTCCCGGCATCGGGACTTTGGGGTCGCGGCCGCCGACAGCATCGAGAAGGCCGAGGAGCGCCTTCGGAACTGGGTTTTGGATTCCCTGCTCTCAGCCGCCGATGACGGCGAGGATCGCCTCCGGGATCTCTACGTTAGGTGCCCGGCTGAAGCCAGGTGTGTGGTGCTGGGGCCGCGGGACCTCCTGCCCATCCGCATCCGTCTCTTGAGGGTTCGGCACGGTCTCAGCCAGGCGGCCATGGCAGAGCGGCTGGGAATTACGCAGCAGGCATACGCGAAACTCGAAAGACCCGGTTCGAATCCTGGACTAGACACCCTGGTCCGCGTCGAACGTGCGCTGGACGACTCAGTGCTCGAGTACGCTGGCTAATTGTCGGGCCGGCAGCGTGACGGGAAGGGGGGTGATGTGTTTGTTGAACCGCACACCTACATGAGCGATGACTTTCGGGAGGGGATCGAAGCGTTCTTCGCCAAGCGCCCGGCAAAGTGGAAGGGGCGCTAAAGACGGGTACGAGGAGTCGGCCGTGCCCATCGTCGCGGACGGCGCGACCTGAGATAGCCACGTGGAACTGCGGTCCGGTTGGAGGTTTAATAAGAGAGGTCGACCGTGGTCGCCTTGCTCGCAGGCGTATGGCCTGCTGCGTTGCTCGCAGCTGGCTCCGCCGTCGGCAGCGACCGGGACAAACTCGCTAAACCGTGATAAACCGCGACACGCAGCGGCATTCAGCGAATTGGAGCCGCCTGTTCTGAACGGGCTGCAGCGATCTGTTAACCGCAAGGTTCGGGGTTCGAATCCCCGCTCCGGAGCCAAAACTGAATACTGCGAAATTGAGGCTGCGGCGCCGCCGATCCGCGGAGCTGTACAGCAACCGTGCAGCAACCGTGCAGCAACAGAGCGGCGAATTGTTCCGGATGATCCCTAACTGAGCGGTTAGTTCAATCTCGATTCCGGGACTGCTTGCTGCGAGTCACCTGAAGCATGCGGCCAATAACCGCAAGCTTTTAATCCTTCTTTGGGCACCCGTCGCCTACTGCGACGGAGTGACCGGGCTGCGTGGCAAAGACGTTGACGAACTTTCTGAACCCCACGGGTCGTTACTTTCGTTGCCCGACGAGCGTGTTCATCCCGATGAAGTGGCGACCGGCGGGCGGCGTCGCCCTAGCGCTTATCCTGGCTGCCTGCCAGCTCCCGGACACGGGCAAGTCGTGCAGCACGGTCATGATCGACTGGGTCAACTTTGTCCAGGTCGGTTCAACCCAATACGTGGCGGGGGGGCCTCAACCCGAGATCGTGCTTCAAGAGGTGCAGCTGGGTCCTGTCTATACGCACGTGAAATTCAAGGTCAGTGGCAACATCTGCGACCCGGCCTACCGACCCAAGGACGGCGATGCAGCGTTTCTCGATCCAGGGACGCCGGTGTACCAGGTGAACGGCCGTTCGCCAGGCGAGGCGCTGGCGGCCCGGTTCAACGATCGCATCCTGCTGTACCAGGCCAAGGCGCCGCCCTAGCCGGCGCCGGTCGACGGTCTCGCCTAGCTGGGCGGCTGGACGATGAAGAAACCGAGCCAGAAATCGCTGGCCTCGATCCGCCCGTTCGCGTCGAAGTAGGCTCCCCAGGTCTCCCGACCCTGGAAGAAGCAGTTCTGGTTGCAGGCCAGGCTCTTGTTTGCGTTGGGCAGGTAGAAGGAGGTTTCAACCGGTTTGGTCTTGAGGGTGGTATCGATCAGGCGGATGCCCATCGTGTAATTGGCGACCAGAAGTGTGCTTTCTCCCCTTACGTCGAGGTTGTGGGCGTCCCAGCTGAAGAATCGTTGGATGACCCCGTGATAGGAGCCAGATCCACGCCCGTTTACCGCCGCCGCTTGGACCGGATGACCGTTGACATGCCAGGAGCCGACCTGGATTGGGGTGCAGTACGTGATGCCGTCGCATGCGTGCGAGTCCAGCACGTGCACGCCGCCAGTGCCGCCCACGCCGATCTCGTCTTCTTGGTAGACCCAGTCTCCTGAGGGCGTGGCCGCCGCGTAGTGCGCACAGCAATTGCCGGGCTGGCCGGGGTAGTCGAAGGAGCCGACCTCGTTCGGGTGGGCGGGGTCAGTCATATCCACGATGCGCAAACCACTGTCCCAGTAGGAGACGTAATCAAGCATCCGACCGCTTCGCGGGTGCCGCGTGAGAAAGCCCTCATGCGGCGAGTTGAACTGCTGGCAGTCTTCGTCGGAGGGAAAGCAACCCTGCGGTTCAAGAGATTGGTAGCTGCCCACTACGGCACCAGTCAGAATGTTGACGATGAACACAGCCTCGGCGCCGAATTCGAACGCGTTCGCGTAGACGTAGGGGCGGCCTGCCTCCGCCTCGGGATCCACTTGCACCGTGTGGATACCGCCAGGGAGGGCGACACGGCGCAGGAGGGCCGGATGGTATGGATCCGAGAGCGTGTCGTAGATGGAGATTCCCGAAAACCCGCTGATATCGCTCCAGGGCTGGTGGCTCACAGCCAGATAGCGTCCAACCAGATCCAGGTCGGCCGAGTCGGACGTGAGAGCGTCGCTGATAATGTGCGTGGTTAGGCGGTCGGTGAGCGTCGGATTCGTAGGGTCGACCGTCTTGATGACCGCGACTCCCTGGTCGTCGAAGGATCCGAGGTAGGCGACTCCGCGCGTCAAGTCTGCCGCGACGTTGGAGAACTGCCCGTTCTTCCATGGGTTAAGGGCGCCGACGAGCTTCATCGGATTCCCTGCGGCCGAAGCCGATGTGGTTACGGCGAACGAAGCGACAAGGATCGCCATGAGCGCAGCATGCCAAACGCTCTGCTAGCCATGTCTGATCACCCCCAATTGCAGTCTGAGGATGCACACGCGGGCTGTCAACCTGGCCGCGCACGGTACTGGTCGGTGCCGGCGCCACCGTTTGGAGCCATCATTCCTTGCACCTCATTTGGGGCTGCAGTACCCGGATCCGGCTCCGGGCCGTCTGGCCGCAATCGTCCTCGAGATCGCCCGCGTTTGACCTTCGGTAGGTTTCTCAGCGGCGCCGGCCGCGCTCGGTTCGGGTCGCTACCGCAAGCAGACCGCTGAGCACGGCACCTCGATCTTCTACGGGCTGTTCGAAGGAGCGGTACTGAGCGGGCTCATGGCGGTGCCGACGAGGGCGGAACGCAGCCGCCGTTAGCGCTGTCGTCGAGCGCATGGGCCGCTGGTCTACACCGGAATCTATGCGGCTGAGCATCCTACGCCGACGAGGATGGATTCCGGCGCGTTGTGCACGGCCTAACCCGTGAGCTAGTAGTAACACTGGTTCCCTACCCCGTCGGCGGCAGCAACGGAGCAGCAATGCGATCTGAACAGCCGGTCCCACTCTGGTTGGGTAGCAAGGTTCGCCCAGTAGCCAAAAGGATGTGGTCGGAGTGCAGAATGGTACTCATCAGAACAAGGCTTGAGGCGGTGCGAGCAAAGCGACCACAGATCGAGCGTCTCCTGGAGGCGTGCGGTGCGGCCAATGCTCGCGTCTTTGGCTCCGTGGCTCGCGGTACCGCCGACGAGCGGAGCGATGTCGACATCCTGGTCGACTTTCGAGAGCCGGCTCCGGAGGGTTTTGCATACTTTGGCGCGTTAGACCAGCTCGAGCAGGACCTGAGTCGATTGCTGGGCGCGTCGGTGCACGTGAGCGTCGTGGATCCAACGTCGCCCACTGGACTGAAGATCCTGCGGGAGGCGGTGCCTCTCTGAGGGAGGAACGCGACCGACGCCTACTGGAATTCATCGAAAGTCGGATCCGCCACATTCAGGCGGCATTGCGCCAGGATCCGCTAGCTCTATCGGACGAAGGTCGCCTCGCGGCACACGCAATACTTTGGAATCTGACGACGCTTGCGGACGCAGCAGGTCGCCTGTCAGACGAGCTCAAGAAGCGACATCCCGAGATTCCCTGGGATCAGGTTCGCGGTTTTCGGAACGTGGCTACCCACGCCTACGAGCGTTTGCACTTGAAGCAAGTCGGCGTAATCATCGACAAGGATTTGCCACGGGTACGGCAAGCCGTTGAGCAGGAGCTAGGACCGAGGGACGAGAAGACTCCCGGTGATTCACAAAGTCGCGACCAGCCGAGGACCGCATCTCAAGAGCAAAGTCGGGACGAAGAAATGGAGCGCTGATGCTCAATTCTGCGCTGGCTGGCGTTTAGTTGGCCCGCACGCCCGCGCACGCAGCCCGACGGGCCTCGATTAGGTCAAAGCGGGCCGTGGGGGTGCGGAGTCAGCATAGTCCCCAGAATTGGCTCTCTATCCGAGTGGAGCTGATCGAAGGTCGAGGAGAACGCTGCTGGCCGCGGCCTGGGCGCGTGCTCGCAGCAGACCGGAGCCATACATTTGCCCAGCTGGCCTTCGCCATCGATGATGCCTTCGCGCGGTGGGATCGCTCGCATCTACATGAGTTCCAGTTGTCCGACGGCACCCGACTTGGGACTCCCGATCCAGATTGGGACAACGAGGATGTCGTCGACGACGCGGGTGCGAGACTCTTGCGCCTTCAGCCTGGGGAGAAGTTCATCTACGTCTTCGATCTCGGCGACGACTGGACTCACCTTTGTACTGTGGGCAACAGCGTCATAGATCCGGTTGAAACTCTGGGGATCGTTCCCGGAGCTCCAATGCCGTACTTTGGATGGGGTGCAATCCCGGACCAGTACGGTAGAGGCTGGGATGGGGATGATGGGGAGTCGCAACCACCACCCGATCCAGAATTTGGAGACCTGCCTCCACTTCGTCCGTGGTGGGGGTCTGGATCTGCAGAGTGGTTTGGAAGCGGCGAGCCCGCGACGCAATTACGCCGGAGGAAGATCAGCGGGCCCTTGGTGCTCGCTACAGGATCCACCCTCGCATACAGACCATATGGGCCGGCACCGCGCCTGAGGTGACACAAAGACCGGCGTCTCGCGCGGACTGGTGTCGGTCGAAGGAGGCACCCTCGGCCGATGACCGCATCTATGGATGAGGAGGCGCCGGCCATGGAAAGTATGCGATGGGTGGGAGTCGATGTTCACGCCAAGGAGTCGCTGGCCGCGGTGTTGGACCCGGCGACTGGGGAAATCAACACCCAGCGAATCACCGGCCGACCAGGAGAAGCAGTCTCGAGTGGCTGACCACAGTGGCGGAGCCCTTCCGGGCGGTGTATGAGGCAGGACCAACCGGCTATGGCCTGGTCCGGAGAGCTCGCGAACTAGGCTTCGATGTTGTCGTCTGCGCGCCCGGGCACATCCTCAAGAACGCTACCGATCACATCAAGGTCGACAAGCGTGACGCCGTCCGATTGGCCCGTCTGCTCAGCGCCGGCGAGCTCCGAATGGTGCGCGTCCCGGAGCCAGACGAGGAGCAGCTGCGCGATCTGGTCCGCAGCCGAGAGGACCTGCGCGTCGACCTCACCCGGATCCGGAACCGCATCGGCAAGTTCCTGCTCCGGCGCGAGATCTACGCCCCTCAGCACACCGAGAGTGGCGGCGACCCTGCGCATTTTTGACCGACCTGGTCAAACGACCTACAGAGTCACTGAAACGCTCATTCCGCATGGACGAGGCGTGTCGCTCTTGCCACCATGCCCGTCGTCGGGCGCTGCGCTACCCTACCTGCGGCTGGACCGCCCCGAAATTCCACGACGAGCGGGACATCCTCCTCGAGCGCCCGGGCACACGTGCCTTCGCAATCCTTACGGCCTGCCGAATGCTCCACACATTTCGCACTGGGGCTGTGGTCAGCAAGGTGGAGGCAGCCGAAGCGACATTGCAGCGTGTAGCCCTCGGGCATGCCAATGCAATTAATGCGGCGATGAGGTGGCGGAAGCATGACCCCGACCAAGCTGCGAGTCCCGAAGAAGCAGTCAGACTGCTCGAGTTCGTGCAAGCCAGGGTCAAGACTGTCAGATAGTTCGCGCCCAAAAGTTAGGGCAATGCGAGTTGCACGTCCCGTTCTACGCGTCGTTGACTCGATAAGCAAAGGACTCGGGATCTGCCGGCGCCCGAGGATCCCCCAACGTTTGCAGTCCGACCGCCGCGAAGAACCGGACATCCGGCTCGGCATCGGATAGCGCTGGAACCAAAAGTTCACCGACGCCGGGGACAGCGAGATCAGTAACCACGCTGATGGCCTCGCAACGTACTGCTTCGTCCGAGTCCGTCAGCGCTTGGATTAACGCGGCATGGGCCGACGCAACCTGAGGAAACCTAGCTCTCAGTCGTGGGACAGCCTCTAAACGCACAAGGGGATCGGGATGGCGAAGAATCAGCTCGATGAGGTCAGGACAGGTGACCGCTGCCTGCGCCACGCGAGAGGAATTCCGTCGCGCCAAAACGCAGCGCGTGGTCATCCGCAACAATTGGGATGGGGCCAATTGGTCCGATCCGGATGGAGCGCCGCTCGTCCTTCGGCATCGGCCAAGGATGCCACGACTAACAGCGTGATCGTGCTGGTGCAGTCGAACCCTGCACCTTGGGATAAGAGCCCCTTCTGAGATGCGGCCCGGTTGCTACATGGGTTGCTACACGGTTGCTACACAGCCATACGGACCTTGTCTCCTTGCGGGTGCCGGTGGCGGCAGCTTCAGCGAGGTCCTCGGCGAGGTCGAAGGCGGAGCGATAGAGCACCGTGTAGCCGGCTTCGACCGCGCGGACTCCGACGCTGATGCAGATGTGGCTCTTGCTGAGCCCAGCCGGACCGATGATGAGCGCGCCACCGCGCTCGGAAATGAAGCGCAAGGTGGCGAGGTCGAGGATGAGCTGCTTGGGCAGCTTGGGGTTGAAGGCCCAATCGAATTCGTCGAGAGACTTCGACTGTGGCAGGGGGGCCTGCTTCATGCGGCACTGAAAGAGAAGATCGCGACGTCGGGCGAGCTCGTCTTGACCAGGAGTTCGAGGAACTCGACGTAGGCGAGGTGGTTGTTGATTGTCTCCTGGTTACGCACGGGCAGGGGATAGCGCCGGCCGTCGAGGCCCGCGCGCCGCTCATCGTTCTCTTCTGGGGGGATCCGGTCCGATTCGTCGATGACGCGCATCGGAACGGGGTCAGGGTCTTCGTCCAGGTCGGCTCGGTCACCGAGGCGGAAGCGGCCGCCAGGGCTGGGGTCGACGCGGTGATCGCGCAAGGGATCGAGGCCGGCGGCCAAGCGTGGTGATCGCGCAAGGGATCGAGGCCGGCGGCCAAGCGTGCGGAAGCTGACGCGCTCAGCGTGCCGGCGGAGGATGCCGTCGAACTGCAGCCGAGAAGCCAGCGGGTCCCTCAAGTAGGATCGGGAAAAAGCGCCCGCGTAGGTCGCGACCACCTCGTCCTGGATGGCCGGCAGCTGGCCGGCACCCACCGGCCGGATTTCTGTCACCCTAATGCACATCTTGGTCCAACAGCGGAGGTGCAGAGGATGAACGGGCCCTTCAAGTGGCGCAGCTGGCTGGGAGTGGGCGTGGGCTTCTTTCTCCTCTACGGGGTCTTGAACTTCGTGGCGGCGGGAGTGGTGCCGTCGATGCTGCTGATTGGGAGTGAGGCGGGAAGCTACGGAGCGGGCGCGATGGTGGGACCCAAGAACAATGGCGGTGGGGTGGTCTTCGACGGCCAGGGCGACACCGCGCTGCTCGGCCAGTCACTTTATGACCTGCACCGCGTCAACCCCAACCTCGACGCGCTGCTCGTGAGCTCGATGGTGAGCATGTGCGCGATGATGATGGGCCTCGCGGTCCTGTACATGGCTGTGGCCTGGTTCGCCGTGCGGCGGGCTCAGCGCTGGGCCCTGTGGACCCTCCTGGTGGGAGGTCTGATCAGCCTGCCGTACTACTTCGTCATCGCGGCCGACTACGCCGCTCACGGCGCGCCCTGGGAGCGCGGCCTGATCTCACTCTTCCCCCTCTACCTGCCGGTCGTCCTGGGCTTCGCGGCTGCCTGGTGGGGCTTGCGGCGGCCTCATGCCCTCCAGCGCGAGCTGTAAAGTTCGTAGCGCAGGCCCTGCCCGTTGAGCGCCTGCGCGACGTGCCCCAGCGCCGCCGCGCGCACGGCGGGCTATCGGGGTCATTTATTCGTCCCGCTTCCATCAGGCTGTGGCCAACGCTGGCTTTAGATGGTATCCGCGTAAGAGTCCGCCGAGCCGGCTCCGGCATTCAACGGCGCCGGTCGATGTCACCGGGTCGCTGCGCGCGATGGGAGGCTTCAGGTTGAGGGCTCGGTGCGGCCGCTCCTCGTTGTAGTGATCGAACCACTCGCTCAGCACCCGCTCCAGATGCTGTCGGCCGAAAACCAGGATCCAATCCAGGCACTTGCGGCGTGTACTGCCGTTCTGTCGCTCAATGTGCGAGTTCGCTAGCGGGGCTCTGATCGGAGTCC
>DASXTD010000325.1:0-2879 GCA_036505655.1 Chloroflexota bacterium | reverse complement strand
GCCTGCTGAGGAGAGACCAGGATGCTATCGGTGCGGATGCCGAGCCGCTGCCACTGATCGGCGGCGGCAAACATGAGCTTCTCCTGGAGGTCGTCGCCCTGTGTAGTGCGGATCTCCAGCGACAGAGGCTGCCCCGCTGGCTCCTTCCAAGCTCCATCCGCCGCCCGCAGGTAACCCAGGTTCCCCAGCATTTCGGCCGCCAGCCGCGGATCGTATTCGTAGCGGACCGTTGCGTCCTGGACCGCACGGTAGTCGGGCTCGCCCGGATTCAGGAAGCTGTGCGCGATGGGCGCTAGGCCGGCTTGGAGGCTATCAGCTAGCTGTTGCCGATCGATGGCATGGAGTAGCGCGCGCCGGAACTGCACGTCGCCGATGATGGCCGGGCTTGGATTAATGAACTGGGTGTATAGCACCATGACCTGAGAGAAATCGCCGGTCTCCACGTGGCCGGCTTGCCACTGATCGCGGACAACGAGGGCTTGCTCCAGGGAGAGGCTGCGGCCCAGCACTAGATCTACGGCGCCGGCCAGCAAATTGGCCTCCAGCGTAGTCGATGAGGGGATGAACCGGACGTCGATCTCATCCACCTTGGGGCGGCCGAGGGCATAGAGATCGTTGGCCACCAACGATACGTGGCTGCTGCGCACAAACTGGCGGACTTTGAACGGGCCGGTGCCAACGAAATCCTCATGCCAGTAGGGGAGAGCAGGGATGCTCATCTTGTCGTCGAGGTAGGGCCGCTCGAGGAGATGCTTAGGTACTGGAAGGTTGGGTCGGGTCACAAAAAGGAAGTCGGCTTTGATGTAGGGTCGTTTCCAGGCCACGGTGAGAGTCCGACTGTCAATCTCCCGTATATTTTGGATCTGCTCGTAAACCGGGTCTCCGAAGATCGCCAGCTGCTTGTCCTGGCCGAGGTTGGCGGTAAACAGAAGGTCAGCAGCCGTCAAGGGCTGACCATCGTGCCATTGCGCCCCCTCCCGAATGCGCCAGGTAGTCTCCATCCGGCCGTCCGGGAGCACCACCCAGAGGCCATTTTCGGTACTCGGCACCGCCTCGCTCATGAGCGGGTGCAGCTCCCCCTGGTCATCGACGCCCGCCGTCCCCGAGTTGACCATGAACTGCAGCTGGTCGAGCCCAGCGATGCCCTGGCCAAGCTGCCGAATCGTATCGCTCAGCACTGCCGGGTCGCTCTGTACCGCCGCGGTTAGGTGCACGGGACCTTGCGTCTTGGCCGGCGCGCTCGTCGCTCCTGGCGCGGCACTGGGTGCGCAGGCCATCAGGAGCAGGCCAGCGGCCACTGTAGCTAGTGCGGGACTTCTCACTCGAACAGGTATTTCCATTTGTTTCGGGTCCGCTCCCGCAGCTCCGGACTGTTGACCGCCACCGGCGGAAACTTGTCGATCCACTCATAGGGCCGGCAGCAGTTGAGCACCAGATCGTCGGCGCGATACGTCAAGCGGCCCTCTTCGTCGGGATTCGATCGCTCTCCAGGGGGGATGCGCGGGTCGAGCTGCCACACCGCCCGCCCAGGAAGCACTCGGACGCCACTCTCCGGCATCAACCGGCTGCCAATCGCCCAGTGCAGCTCCTCCGGATTCGTCACGTCGATATCGTCGTCCACAAAGATCCAAATGTTGTGCCCCCGGTACTGCTCGCCGGCCGGGACCAGGTGTTTGATCACATCCTCGACGTGACCCTGATACATCTGATGAACCGACACCACCTGGAAGGAGGGCGCGCCCAGGTGATAGATGCGCTTCACGCCCTGGATGCCTTCACGCTCGAGCCTGGCGATCATACCGGCGCCGTCCCCGCCGAAATTCGCAAAGTAGTTGAAGCCGACCGGCCGCAGTGGGGGAGCCCCGAAAATGATGGGATCGTTTCGATGGTAGATGGCTGACACCTGGATCACCGTCTCGGGACGACGCTCGTGGGCGTAGTAGCCCGTCCACTCACCAAATGGTCCCTCTAGCTCCATCACATCGTGCGGAGCCGGGATGTAGCCCTCGATCGCTATCTCCGCATAGGCGGGGAACGGCACCCCGGTCTCGCCCACCACCATGGGATAGGCCTCACCGTGCAGGGCTCCTGCCACGTCGAACTCAGAGGCGTCGGTCCGAGCTGGCCGGCCAGCGGACCCTGACAGAGCCGTGATAATAGGCTCCTGGCCGACGGTCACCACGACCGGGCACTTCTCGCCCCGCGCCCAGTGTTTGTGGCGGATGACGTCGCCATCTTTGCCGTGCTCGATGAAAAGCCCGCAGGTCTTCGCGTCCTGAATCGAGACGCGATAGGCGCCCGCGTTCACGAAGCCGGAATCGGGATCCTTGTTGATGACGCAGACGCCGGTCCCGATGTAGCGAGCACCGTCGTTCTCGTGCCATTTGGGAGTAGGAAACTTGAACAAATCGATCGCGTCGCCCTTGAGCACGTTCTCGAAGACCGGACCATCGGCGACGATCTGGTGCGGGATCGGACGAAGCTCGCGCATGCGTTCCGACCAACGACGCGCGAGCCCCTCGCCATCGCCCATCCCCATTGCAACGGCGGTGCGCTTGGTGGTGGTGAAGAGGTTCGTGGCCACTCGATACCCGGCCGGATAGCCCGGCACTTCGTCAAAAACCAGCGCCTTGCCCTGGCGCTCGGTCAGCAGCTCAGTGAGGGCGCCGATCTCCTCCTCCCAGTTAGCCCCCTTAATGACCTGGAGTTGGTCGTCCGCGTCCAGGCGAGCCAGGTATTCGCGCAAATCCTTCCAGATCATCGGGCCTCCTGGCAACGGTCACTCACGAGCGACGCTGGCGCAGTATACGTCCGCCCAGGCAGCGCCTGGACGCAATCAAGGGCCTCGGCCGGGCTGGAAACTTTGCGCGGGACCGTTC
>DASXTD010000324.1:0-6919 GCA_036505655.1 Chloroflexota bacterium | reverse complement strand
CTTCCCCTACGTCGCCTCACCCTGGCCCGGCTTCGACGGCCAGATGATGGGGATGTAGATCCGGAGGTAGCGAGATGGTGGTTTCTCTCGTTCGCGTGCCGCGCAGCCTCGTCATCGACGGAGTTGTCGGAGTGATCCTCGCCATGGTCATCGGCTCGCTGATCGCGAACTTCCGGGCGATGCCGCCGACCCCGGTCGGGCAGCCGCGCGCGCTCGATGCGCGTCCCGCCGGTGAGCGTGCCGTGGCGTCGGCTCAGCAAGTGTTGGCGGCCAAGCCGGATGATCCCGCGGCGATGGCCAATCTGGCGACCGCGTACCTCTTGCGCGTACGTGAGACGGGTGACCCGTCGTACTACCCACGCGCCGAAGCGCTCCTCAATCGATCTCAGGACCTCCGGCCTGACGATCCGAACGTGCTGCTCGGCCTGGGCAGCCTGGCGGCCTCTCGTCACGATTTCACGCGAGCCCTCGCCTATGGCCAGCGTGCCGTGGCGGCCATACCGGGCCGCGCCTCGAGTTACAGCGTGGTCATCGATGCCCTGGTGGAGCTGGGGCGCTATGACGAAGCAGTGCAAACCGCCCAGCACATGGTGAACCTCCGCCCCGACCAGGCTTCGTATTCCCGGATCTCGTACCTCCGCGAGCTGCACGGTGATCTGGGCGGCGCGATCGATGCCATGCGCATCGCGGTGGGCGCGGGAGCCCCGGACGCCGAGACCACCGCCTGGTGTGAAGCCCATATCGGCAACCTGCTGCTGGCAACAGGTGATCTCGACGGCGCGGAGCGTGAGTATCAGTTGTCATTGTTGCATTTCAACAACGAGGTTTATGGCATGGCCGGGCTCGCGCGAGTTCGGGCTGCTCGCGGGGATATGCCTGGTGCGGCGGAGCAGGCGGAACGGGCAGTGAAGGCGATGCCTCTCCCGGAATTCGCGGCGCTGCTCGGGGATATCTATGCGCAGATGGGCGATGACGCGCGCGCCCAACAGCAGTACGAGCTAGTCGGAGCGATGCAGCAGCTCTTCGCTGCCAACGGTGTCCGCACGGATCTCGACATTGCGGCTTTCAACGCCGACCATGGAGTTCATCTTGACGACGCGGTCGCTGCGGCCCAGGCGGAATACGCCATTCGACCGTCGGTGACGGTGGCCGATGTGCTTTCCTGGACCGAATATCGCGCCGGGCATATTGCCGAAGCCGCCGAATTCAGCCGGGAGGCCATGCGGCTCGGCTCCCGCGATCCGCTGATGCTCTACCACGCCGGAGTGATCGCTCAGGCCGCGGGGGATGCCGAGCGAGCGGCGGCGCTCCTCCGCGACACCTACGCGCTGAGCCCAAGCTTCTCGTTGTTGTGGGCCCATGATCTCGCTCAACGCGTTCAGGCCCTCGACGGCGCCGGGTTGGCGGCCTAATGGCAGCGTTCCGCTGCACCGGTCAGAGGGTAGCTGGCGCTCAATGCGGACGGCGAGTTGCGATCGCTTTCTTGGCGGCGTTGGTTCTGGCCCTCGGCAGCCAGGCCACGGCGCTCGCCCACCCAATGGGCAACTTCAGCGTCAACCGCTATACGCGGCTGGAGATCTCACCTGATGGCGTGCGGGCTCGTTACGTGCTGGATCTGGCCGAGATTCCGACGCTATCGGAGCTGCGCGCTGCGGGCGTGGAAGGACGGCCCAGCCAGGCGGATCACGACGCAATCCTGCGCGCGAAAAGCGCCGAGCTCGCGGCTGGTGCTCGTCTCTCACTCGACGGGCGGAGCATCGCCTGGCAGGTTCAGGACGCCACTTTGGAGTATGTCCCCGGTCAGGCGGACCTGGACACGACGCGCGTCGTCGTCGATCTCGTCGCTGCGCAGCCAGTCAACGTGGGGGCGCGCATTCAGTACCGCGACACTAACTATGGGGGACGGATCGGCTGGCACGAGATCGTGATCCGCGGTGTCGACGACTTCGTTCCACAAGAATCGACCGCTCCTTCCGTTGACGACACCAACGAGCTCCGCAGCTATCCTCTCGATCCGACGCGTCCTCCGTCCGACCAATCCGAAGCCAGCGCACGGGTGGTACTGCGGACGAATCCGGGCGGAGAGCCAGGATCAAGCCTCCAGCACAACGGGGCTTCGCGATTTGCAGTCGATCCGCGAACTGACTACCTGGCCGCTTTCCTGAAAGGCGGCGTTGCAGGCCCCGCGTCGTTGATGCTGGCACTGCTAGCGGCAGCCGGCCTGGGAGCACTCCATGCTCTGGAGCCGGGGCACGGAAAAACCATTGTCAGCGGCTACCTGGTCGGCTCCCGGGGGACGGCTCGACAGGCGATGCTGCTGGGCCTTTCGGTTACCGCGACGCACACTCTGAGCGTTTACTTGCTCGGACTCGCAACGCTCGTCGCTGCCAGGTTCATTCTCCCGGACCGCCTGTATCCGATTCTGGGTACCGCCTCAGGTCTCGCCGTAGTCGCGGTTGGCCTCACTCTGGTGCGTGCCCGGCTGGGCCCCGCCCTCGTGGCGGCTCGACATCCCCGTCACTCATCGCCAGTGCCCACCCCGATGGACGGCACGTCACTTGCAACGGTGGGCCATTCTCACCCGCATTCTCACGAGCATGGCCATCATCACGACATCCACGAGCTGGGCCACACGCACGTTCACGAGGCGCCGGGCATGGATGTCCACCAAGCCGCGCAATGGGTCGGGAATGGGCTCGCTCCACACTCCCACGGGATTGGTCCGAGCCACACACACCCGGTTCCGGGGGCCGATGGCTCGCCGTTGAGCGCACGAAGCTTGTTGGCGCTGGGGGTGTCGGGCGGGTTGCTGCCATGCCCCTCCGCGCTCGTCGTCCTGCTCGCGGCCATCTCATTCGGAAATATCGGGTTGGGCATGGCGCTGGTTGCTGCCTTCAGCGTGGGCTTGGCCCTTGTACTCATGGGCCTCGGATTGGTCGTGGTGTTCGGAGGTCGGGCGGTGGCCCGCACCCCGCTTGCTCTGCGTCTCAGCGGTTCGCCTCTGGCGGGCGCACTACCCGCACTGAGCGCGGTAGTCATAACCATTGCTGGAACGGGAATCACTCTGCAGGCGATCGGGACATGGATGTAGAACACCCGCCGCCTTTTAACCACAGCGGCGTGCGAGGCCAGACGGGATTGTTGCTCGCCCTAGGAGGCCAGCTTCACAGCCGGTCGGCCTTAACTATTCGATGTAGGAAGAAGCGTTCTGGAGGTGCACCGTGAATCCCAAGCAATTCCTGACACTCGGTGGCGCCATCCTGGTGCTGCTGGCACTCGTCGGCTTCACAGGCGTGCTGAATGAAAAGTCGACGCCTTTCTTCTGGCTTGACGCCGGTGAGAATTGGGGACACCTGGGGCTTGGCGCCGTGGCGCTCGCAGCCGTATTCGTGCCCGGGCTGAACTCTTTGCTGGCGCCGATCTACCGGCAAATCGTGGTGCTAGTCGGCGTAGTGGGGGTGTTTTTCGCGATCTATGGGTTCGCCGTAGCCGGAGGGCCGCCCCTCAATGGCTTCGGCGTCGCGAACCTGGAGAACCCCTCAGACAACGTGCTGCACTTAGTTGTGGGTGCGTGGGCGCTGTGGGCTGCGCTGCGCCCGGGCGCAGTAGCTGTGCCAGCCTAGCGGCTTCGTCCACAGTGCTAACCCGGCCGTGGTGACCAAAAACAATTCCCCAAAACAAAAGGAGAAGAAAGATGCTAGGCGAAAAAGTTCTCGAGGAGACAGGTAAAGTGACGGGCCAGCGAACCCTCCCCTCTGAGGGCGGCGGTCCGAAGGTAGAGACTTCCTTCCAGACAACCGGCAAGCTCTGCGGCGTCGATGAAACCAGCATAATCACCTATGAAGCGGTCATGCGGCTAGACGGCACGCTCTTTGGGGATGGCCAGGGGGTCATCATGGGCAAGGGTGGAGAGGCTGCGACCTTTCGGGCCCAGGGCGTCGGCGTAATGAAGGCGGATGGCTCGATCAGCTTCCGGGGTGCTGCCTACTATCAGTCGGCCCACCCCACCTGGGCGCGGCTAAACAGCGTCGCCGGCGTCTTTGAGTACGAACAGGACGCTAACGGGAACACCAAAGGGCAAGTATGGGAGTGGAAATAGCTCGCGGCAATGAGCTGAATCACTTCCGAATAGCACGTTGGCTGAACCGGGCAGGGATGCCCAGCTCGGTGAGCAATCGATAGGTATCAGTCTCACTCGGCCTGGCCAGGAACTCACTCAGATCGGCCTCGACGTCGATATCCATGGCCAGGCCGGGGAGGCTGCATACGTCCCAATGAATTCCTCTTGCACGGGCGAGCTTGGAATGACCGCGGAGGCTGTGCGGCCCAAAGCGCATCGGGATGGCCCACGGGGGCTGACATATCAGCGCGTTGGTGCCGTCAGCCGCCCGGTCGGGAACAGCCATAACGCACGGCCCGGAGTGCACCAGGGCCGCGGCCACTAGTGTGGTCAGCTCATCGGAGGTGACGAGCGGAACGTCGGGGAGCAATACCATGACCAGCGACTCATCGATGTAGCGGGTGCTGAGGGCCCACTCCAACGCCGCATTGAGCGATTTTTGCCGGACGTGCTCGCGAAGCGGGTTTGCGCCCAACCCGGCCGCAAATGCCAGCACGTCGGGGTCCGCGCTCAGCACATCCAGGACAAACCCGGCCCCGTGGCCCGCCCGGATCACGTCCCCGAGCATGGCAAGGACCAACCGCTGCCGTTCTTTGTCAGTCAGCACTGAGCTCAGCCTTCGTTTGACTGTGTTCAGCTCGCGCACCGGTAACAGCGCTCGCATGACGCCGGGGCCGGCTTGCGGTTGAGCCCCACCGGTGGCCCCCACGGCGCTACCCTCTTGCCGCGTCGAGGGCGACGGTAGCTAGCGCCCGCTTCTCGGATGGACCCCGCATGATGGTCTGGGCCACGACCACCTTCATGCCCAGCTCGCGGATGCGATCGGCGAGCGCAGCATCCTGCTCGTCGATGACGAAGGTGCTGACGAAGTCCTGGTAGAGGGTCGCCACACCATAGGCCGAGCTCTCCACACCCAGGCTGCGCAGCATGCGGTCGGCTGGCCCCTTGACGGCCGATCCGTCGATGATGGGGCTGACCGCCGCTGTGCGCTCCCGCCGCTCGCGTAAGGCCTGCCTTACGCCCGGGACCGCGAGGATACTCCCGATGCTCACAAACGGGTTGCTCGGCGCAACGATGATAGCGTCGGCCTCGGCAATCGCTCCCAGTACGCCGGGCGCCGGGCGCGCGTGCTCGATGCCCGGGAAGTGGACCTCCCGCACTTCGTCGCGCTGGCCCCTTTTTACGAAGTACTCCTGGAACGAAAGGACGCCGTCAGGCGTCACGATCTGGGTCGGAACCGGCTCGTTGCTCATCGGCAGCAGTCGTACTCCCACGCCCAGGCGCTGGCTCAGTGCCACGGTCGCATCGGTGAGCGACTGACCGGACTGCAGGAGGCCGGTTCGATGGATGCAGGTGGCCAGGTCGCGGTCGCCCAGACGGAACCAAGTGTCGTCACTGTAACGGCTCAGGAAATCCAGGCAAGCAAAAGTGTCACCTGCGATGCCCCAACCGGTCTGGTCATTAATGAGGCCTGCCAGGGTGTACATAATGATGTCCAGGTCGGGTGAGACATGCAGCCCGTGAAAGACGAGGTCGTCCCCCGTGTTGACGATCGCGGTTACGCATTCGGGAGGAACGACCTGCACGAGTCCCTGGAGGAAACGGGCTGCTCCTACCCCGCCAGCCAGCACGGTGACTCGCATTTCGCTACTTCACCGAGCCCGTTGCAACGGGGACCGAGCAAAACGGCCGCGACTGGCAATTTTTTCCGAGCTACTCCCCGATGCCGCTCCGCTCATAACCTGGGCAGGGAGTCTGCCGTTCGAGTGAGTACCAGGTCCTCCAGCGGTCCTCGCGACGGTGCCTCAGGCGAGATTGCCGGGTACCCCAAGGTGATGAGTCCTTGGGCGGTCCAGTCAGCGGGCAGGCCCAGCGCGTTGACCACCACATCGGGGCAGAAGAGAGGAGCGCACATCCAGCCGGTCGCCAGTCCGCGGCCGTGTGCCTCCAGCATCATGTTTTGTACGGCCGCACCAACGCTGTGCGCTCCCATCATCAGCTCAGCCTGCTGGCGGGCTGGATCCGGGTAATCGTCCAGCCCCTCCCGAGTGAGACAGACGACGACGGCCGCCGGCGCACCCGTGATCCGGCGGGCTGACTTCCGTAGCTCGTCCTCGATAACCTCCGGTGCCAACGCGTCCCTGGACAGATCAGCGCGCCAGCGTTCACCCATGGCCTGGGCAAGGCGCGCTTTCGTGTCGTGGTCGGCCAGGACGACGAACCGCCAGGGCGCCGAGTTGTGGGGAGATGGGGCCCAGCGGGCGGCGTCGAGGACTGCCCAGACGTCCTCGTCTGGAACGCGATCCCGAAGGTAACGGCGCACCGATCGGCGTCCTCGGATCGCTTGCTCGACAGACAAGCGTACCTCCCCGGCGCCAGCCATGATCTCGGTCATCGGTCCTTGGCTCCATCTGGAGGCTTCCTGCCACTTGCGATGCCTGGCTGAAAACGGAGGTCGCTCATGTGGATGAGGCGCTGGAACGAGCCAAAGCGCTCCTCCGGCTCTTCGATTGAGTCCAGAGGATGCGGGGCTTCGGGCTCTTCGAAAAACTCTTTGAAGGTCTGGTAGGTCGTGGAGCGCTCGGCGGGAACGCGGCCGGCCGAGCGTATCAATGCGCGGAGCTCCATCGGCCGCACTAGCTGGCCGTAGGAGGCACCGGCGGCGGTAGAGATGCTCTCGTTCATCAAAGTGCCGCCCAGATCGTTGGCTCCCGCCATCAGGCAGGCCTGGGCGAACCTCGGTCCCTCCTTTACCCAGGAAACCTGGAGGTTGTCGATGAAGCCATTGAGCATGAGACG